>JBKJQC010001105.1:0-5389 GCA_046593995.1 Polyangiales bacterium | reverse complement strand
CCGCTGGACCGATCTCAAGCCCGGCGACGTCGTCGAGGTCGCGAAGCGCGGGTAGACCGAGCTCCCGATCGGCGATCGCGGCGCTCCCCCCTTCTACTTCATGGACTACGCGGGCGGCCCCGCGACGCACCCCGTCCTCTACAACGAGGTCGTCATCCGCACGCCGAAGAAGCACCCGCTCTTCACCACGGTGATCAACGCGGAGCTCGACAAGACGATGGTCCACGAGACCAAGACCGATCCGAAGACGGGCGCTGCGTTCGAGCGCTACGTCTGGCCGACGCCCATGACGCTCCCGGAGGAGCCGCTCCAGCCGCGCGGCACCGAGCTGTTCCCCACGCTGGTCGGCTCGCAGTTCAAGAGCTGGGACGACTTCGTCACCTGGTACAAGTCCGGCATCGAGTCGTTCGCGAGCGTCGACCCGCGCGTGAAGCGCAAGGCCGAGGAGCTCACCAAGAAGGCGAAGACCCGCGACGACAAAATCGGGATGATCTTCAACTGGATCGCCGATCAGGTGAAGTACGTGAACTACGTCAGCGCGGAGCAGTGGCTCCCGAATCGCCCGCAGAACGTGCTCGATCGCATGCAGGGCGACTGCGACGACAAGGCGATGCTCCTGATGACGATGCTCAAGGCGATCGGGATCCCCGAGGCCGAAGAGGTGCTCGTCCAGACGCGCTACACCGGCATGCCGAGCCTGATCACCGCCAAGGGCGCCGTCGCCCCGCTCTTCGATCACGGCATCGCGTACATGCCCCAGAACGGCAAGACGCCGGAGCGCTACCTCGACGCGACGTCCCCCGAGTCGCGCATCGGACCGCTCCCCGCGATGGACGCGCGCGCTCCGGCGATCCGCGTCGTGGGCAAGGGAACGAGCACCCCGGTCGTCTTCCTCCCGGCCGGCGATCCCGCCGAGCACGGCGTCGACGCCACGTGGACATTCAAGCTCGATGAGAGCGGCGCCGCCGACATCTCCATCGCCGAGAAGCACGACGGCGACAGCGCGTTCTTCCTCCGGACCTCGCTCAAGCAAGCGGCGAGCGCGGCGACGTGGCTCGAACGCGCGCACGACGTCGCGGCGCTCCCGCAGATCCAGGTGCTGCCGACCGTGAAGTTCGAGGGCGACGGTCCGAACGGTCGCGCGACCCTCGAGTTCAAGGCCAAGAGCGCGGCCCTCGCCCGCAAGGAAGGGACCGATCTCGTCGTCTCGGTCCGCTGGGGGCTCTCGGGCGTGCAGACCCTCGCGCCGCTCGTGAAGCGGATCACCCCGGTCGTGCTGCCGCCGCACCTCGCTCCGTCGCAGCACGTGGTGAAGGGCATCATCACGCCACCGCCCGGCTACAAGATCGTCGACCTCACACCCGGCGGCGAGGTCAACGGAGGCGCGTACGGGCGCGCGACGCTGAGCATCGAGAAGGGAGCGAACGGCACCGTGATCGTCAGGCGCATGTTCGTCCTCGATCAGCACGCCATCTCGGTGAAGGAGTACGACGCGTGGCGCGGCTTCCTCCTCCAGATCGACGCGCTCTTCCGCCGCGAGATCCGCTTCGTGAAGGGAGGCGTGTGATGCGCGCTTTCAAGCCCTTCTCGAAGCACGGCGTCGTCGTCCTGCCGCTCCTCCTCGCGGCGTGCCCCGGCGCCGAGGGTCCCCGCATGCCCCGCGCGGGCAACAGCGACGCGATCGCCAAGGCGACGGCGCACGCGCTCGAGGTCGAGGCCACGCGCCCGGCGAACGAAGCGCTCACAGCTTGGCTCGAGGTGCTCGCGGAAGCGCGCGAGATCGTCGGGACCCCGCTCGCACGCGAAGCCGCCCTGGCGGCCGTCGATGCGCTCTCGGGTCGCGAGTTCGTCGGGCTCGAGGTGCTCGGCAACGACGTCGGTCTCGCGCAGCGCGTGGTCGACGGCCCCGCGAAGGTCGCCGCCGCGCTCGACGAGGCGCTCGCCTCCCCTGGCGTGATGGATCCGATGATCCGGACCTACGTCGCCGACGCGCGCATGAAGCTCGCTGCCGCCAAGGGAGATTCGCCGGCGTTCGTGAACGCGCGCAAGGCCTCCGGCTGCGTGACCGAAGCGACCGTCGTCGGTCCGTTCGCTGGTCCCGTGCTCGGACCGCTCCTCGATCTCGGTCCGGTCGACGGCGGCAACATCCTGCCGACCTATCCGAAGGGGAATCCGATCGCGCTCGAGCCGAAGGTGCAGAAGAGCTTCGGTCGCGGATGCTCGCTCGATCCCACCGGATCGGCCAAGGCTGGCGGTCTGCGCTACGTCGTCTACGACGTCGACGTGCCCGAGGCGCAGACGATCAAGGTCGGCATCGACGCCATGGTCCCCGCGCAGATCCTCGTCGGCGGGAAGCGCGCCGCCTATCTCGCCTACGGCGAGGTCCTCAAGCGCACGACGCGCTTCGGCACCGCCGAGATCACGGCGCCGGGCACCGTGCGCGTGGTGGTGAAGCTCGCCGGTTGGTCGACGGATTCCATCGCGCTCTACGCGATGGGCCAGGACGGGGCCCCACTCGCGACGCACGCCGCAGCCGTGGGCGCGCCCCCCCAGGCGGCGATCGGCAAGGTCATGCCCGAGTCGCGGTCGAGCGTCCCTGCGAGCGTCGAGGGCCGAATCACGTGGGCGCTCGGGGCGATGGCCGCGGGCGACGTGCGCCTCGCCGAAGGTCCGGTCGCCGAGCTCGTGCGCCCGGGTCTGTTCGGCGGGCAAGACGCGAAGACGAAGCCGAACCCCGGCGCCGCGCTCGTCTACGTCCGCGCGCTCGAGCACGCGCGTGACATCCCGATCCATCGTCGCCTCGAGCGACAGCGCGCCGCGGTCGAGGCCGTCCTCGCAGCGTGGCCGTCGTCGTGGGAGGCCATCGTCGCGCACGCGCAGATCGTCGCGCTCCAGCGTCGTGGTGGCGCCGGCGAGGTCGACGCGATCGCCGACGCACGCACCCGCCGCGACAAGGAGAAGGACGTCGATCCGCTCGTCGACGCGTACCTCGCGATCGCCGGCGACGGCATCTACGGCGTCCGCGAGGACTCGCTCGCGCGCGTCACGCCGAAGCTGAAGGGCACGTGGCTCGGCTGGCGTCTCGCGCGTGTCACGGCGAAGGAGACCGACGACGTCACGGCGAAGGCCGAGTGCGACCCCGCGCGCTTCGACGTCTGCACCTTCCAGTGCATCTCGGCGCGCTGGGCCATCGGCGATCACAAGGGCGTCCTCGCCGAGGTCGCGCGCCTGCGCACGCTCCTCGACGCGCCGAAGATCGGCACCGAGTGGGAGATCACGGCCACCGTGAAGGCCTCGGGAATAGCGGCCGCAAAGGCGATCTACGACAAGACGGACATCGGCGACCGAACCTTCCGCACCGCCGTCGCCATCGCACCCCCGGGCGCCGCGGGTCTCGAGTGGCTGAGGCGCGAGCTCCGTCCGATCGAGGGGGACGCACGCTCGTTCCTCGACGCCGTGAACGGACGCCGCTCGACGGGCGACGCGAACGTACCCGCGCACCCGGCGACCGCGTTCGCGGAGCAGGCGAAGACGGCGATCGCCGGCGATCGCAAGAACCCGACGCGCCCCGACGCAGGCACGCTCATCCTCCTCCGCGACGAGAAGTACGAGATGAGCGCCGACGGGTTCCTCCACGCGACCGTGTTCGACGTGCGTCGCCTCGCAGGCACGCAGGACGTCGAGTCGAACGCCACCGCCGGCGTCGCGATGACGAGCGGCGGCAACGGTTGGATGTCGCGCGCGGTGCACCGCATCCACAAGGCCGACGGGACGACCGTGGAGCCGGATCGCATCGCCGCCGCGCAGGCCGGCGCGGAGCTCTCGCAGATCGAGCCCGGCGATTACGTCGAGCTCGTCGCCGAGGGTTGGTTCATGCCGCGCGCCGACGGCACGTTCGACCTCGACACACCAGACCTGCTGCCGGGACGCACCGCGGTCGCGAACGCGACGGTGACGCTCACCTGGCCGAAGTCGGTGCCCGTCGAGATCTGGAGCCACAAGGAGCTCGGCAACGCGACCGCCACGGAGAGCGGTGACGTCAAGACGATGGTCTTCAACGTGAAGGACCACGACGTTCGTCGCGCCGAGAAGGGGCAGGCTGCCATCGACCGCGAGGTCGCGATCCGCCTCGGCACGTGGGGCTGGACGCGGCTCGGTCGCGAAGCGCGCGAGAGCTCGCTCGCGGACGAGGAGCGCTTGCCCGAGGTCTCGGCCTGGATCGCGGAGGCCGTCGGCACCGACAAGGCGCCTACGATCGATCTCCTCGTGCGCCTCTCGAAGGCCTCGAAGAAGGCGATCCCCCGCGTCGGCTTGCTGCCCCTCGGCCTCGGCGGTCTGCAGACCGTCCAGAACTACACCGCCCGCACGGTGCTGCTCGACAACCAGGGCTCACGCGTGGCGCTCGTGAAGCGCGCGCTCGACGAGCTCGGGGTCAAGAACGAGATCGTCTTCGCGGAGTCGGCTCCCTACTCCGCCGATCCGAAGATGGTCGCGCGTCCCTGGCGCTTCTCGAGCCCGCCGCACGCCATCCTGATCGCGTGGGTGTCCGACAAGCCCGGCCTCGAGGCGAAGCCCTGGTGGCTCGACCTCGACGTCGACGGCATGCCGCCGCCTCCCGGACGGACCTCGCCGGAGCTGCGCGGCCGCTCGGCGATCAACACCAAGGGGGAGATCATCCCCGTCCCGCCGAACGCCGCCGAGGAGCCGGACGTCGCGACGATCGATCTCGTCGTCGACGAGACCGGCAAGGCCAAGGGCACCATCGCCCTCCTCTATCGCGGACGCGACGCGCAAGACCTGTCGATGATCCTCGAGGAGCTCGCCGGCGAAGAGCGCGAGGACACCCTGCGCGGCTTCGTCCTCGCGTGGATGCCGCAGGCGGACGTCCTCGAGCTCAAGGCCTCGGCCGAGACGTGGCAGGTGATGCTCACGGCGAAGATCGAGGTCCCCTCGTTGCTCATCCCCGACGGGAGCCGCTACGCGATCGCCGGGACGCCACCGATCCACAGCGGCGCACGCTCGAACACGCTCGGCGCGACGTACGCCGCGCAGGCGAAGCGCACGACGGCGCTCACCATCCGCGAGACGATCGAGTACACCATCCATCGCGTGATCCACCTGCCGAAGGGCGTCGCGATCAGCACGCCCCTCCCCGCGGTCGACGTGAAGGATCCGGGGACCAACATGGTCGCAGCG
Source organism: Polyangiales bacterium (assembly GCA_046593995.1). Classification (GTDB taxonomy): domain Bacteria; phylum Myxococcota_A; class Polyangia; order Polyangiales; family JADJMO01; genus JALHOE01. The sequence continues at coordinate 193 of JBKJQC010001105.1, read as the reverse complement.
CGCAAGGTGAAGGTCGACGGCACGACGTTGATCGAGGACTTCTCGTTCTCGCTCCCGACCGGCGTGATCGCGCCGACCGCGTTCGAGGCGTTCACCACCATCGCGCGCCAGGTCGACGATGGCTTCCAATCGGTCGTTCGCGTGCAGCCGCCCGCTGGCATGAACATCGCGGGATCGAAGTCGAACCCGAAGA
>JBKJQC010001082.1:0-3154 GCA_046593995.1 Polyangiales bacterium | reverse complement strand
ATGCGGGCTCCTCGGCCGGCGCGACCGCATGCTCCGCGGGACCTTCGGCGGAAGGACCGGTCGGCGTCTTGGGGGTCGGCGCAGTCCCGTCGTCCTTCCGACAGGCGGGGACGGCGGCGAGCGTCAGGCCGAACAGAGCGGCAGAGAGCAGGACGAGGTGTCGCATGATCGAATCTCCACGCGGTGGATGCCTGGGCGGCGACTCTGTGGCGTCCTTTTCACGTCGCGAACAGGACGTCGCGAACAGGACGTCGCGAACAGGGGAGCGCGGCGGGACGTGCGGCCTCGACAGCGGCGTGCGACAAGACGGCCGTGTTGTTCCGCATCCTCTTCGCTCCGCTCCTGCTCCTCGTGCGCGCGCTCCTCCATCCCTGGCGCGTCTATCGGCGAGCCCGCGCGGCGCCGCGGGGAGCGCTCGTCGACGTGACGCTACGCGGCCGCGTCCGGGAGGGCCCGTCGCGCCCCCGACGCCTCTGGCCGCCGCGCCTCCTCCTCCGCGAGGCGCAGCCGCACGAGATCCACGTGCGCGCGCTGCACCGGCTGATCGACGAGGTGATCGCGGACGCGCGCGTGACCGGGCTCGTGATCACCATCCAGGACGTCGACGGAGGGTGGGCGAGCCTCGACGCGCTTCGTCGCGCGCTCCTCCGGATCCGCGCCGCGAACAAGCGACTCGTCGCGTGGCTGCCGCACGGCGGCGGCAACAAGGAGCTGTTCGTCGCCTCCTCGGCCGGAACGATCGTCGCGCCGCCCTCGGGGGACATCGCGTTCGTCGGCACCAAAGCGGAGGCGTGGTTCATGCGCCGCGCGCTCGACAAGGCCGGCATCGACGTGGATCTGCATGCGCGGAAGGAGTTCAAGAGCGCAGGCGATCGCCTCGCGCGCGACAGCCGGAGCGACGCCGATCGTCTACAGACCGAGGTGATCGTCGACGCCGTCGACGCCGCGTTGATCGCGGCGTTCGTCGAAGGCCGCGGCGTCACCGAAGCGCAGGTGCGAGGGTGGCTCGACGGAGGACCGACGCACGCCGAGGGAGCGCGTTCGCGGGGAATGGTCGACCTCGTCGCCCACGACGACGATCTGCCGACGGTGCTCGGTGCGCAGGTCGTCCCCGCAGGTCCGTACTTCGCGCGGCGCCGTCGACCGCTGCCGTTCACGCTCCGTCGCCCGCGCGTGATCGGGGTCGTCGAGGTCCACGGCGCGATCGGCTCGTCCGATTCGCCGATCGGCCAGGCGATGGGACCGGTCGCCGTCGCCGAGCGCGTCATCGCGGATCTGCGCGCGGCGGAGCACGATCCGCGCGTCGTCGCCGTGCTGCTCGACATCGACTCGCCCGGGGGGACCGTGGGCGCGAGCGACGCGATCGAAGCAGCGGCGCGGCGCCTCGCGTCGAAGAAGCCCGTGGTCGCGCGCATGGGCGACGTGGCGGCGAGCGGCGGGTACTGGATCGCCGTGGCCGCGAAGACGATCGTCGCGCGGCCGCTCACCATCACTGGATCGATCGGCGTCGTGGGCATGCGACCGATCCTCGCGCGCCTCGCCGAGCGGCTCGGGCTCGTCCGCGACGTGATCGCGCGCGCACCCTTCGCCGACCTCGACGCGATCGGCCGCCCGCCGACGGAAGCCGAGCACGCCGTCATCGCGCGGGAGATCGACGCGCACTACGACAACTTCGTCGCGCACGTCGCGCGTGCGCGCGGCATGACCATCGAAGAGGTCGACACCGTCGCCCGCGGTCGCGTATGGACCGGGACGGACGCGGCCTCTCGCAAGCTCGTCGATCGCCTCGGTGGGTTCGACGAGGCGCTCGAGATCCTGCGCGCGGAGCTCGGACCGAGCGTCCGCGTGGATCCCGAGCCGCGCGTCGTCGTGGGGCGCCCGCCGAGTCGTCGCGATCCGTCGCCGGAGCGTGCGCGCGCGCTCGCCTCCATGTCCGAGATGCTCGAGTTCCTCGCGACCGTCGTGCCGGGATCCGTGCGCGACGATCTCCGCACCCTGGTGCTGCTCTCCGAGGCGCTGGGGTCACGCTCGCGCGTCGCGGCGATCGCGCTCGTCGCGCCGCCGTCCTGACGCTAGCGTCCGAAGGAGATGGTCGTGCAGCGGAAGCGAAGCCGCGCCCCGGTCCTGTTGGTGATCGCGGGCCTCGGCCTCGTGATCGCCCTCGTCGTCTTCTTCGTGATCGTCCCGCGCGTGATCGCGTCCAAGGTGGCCGAGGCCGCCGAGAAGCGCGCGCTCGCCATCCAGTACTCGAGCGCGTCGTGGCGGGTGACGCGCGCCGAGCTCCGCTCCGTGGTGATCACGCCGAAAGGGAGCAAGGCCGTCGTGATCTCGGCGAAGACCGCTGACGCGCGGCTCGCGGGCCTCTCGCCGAGCTGGGTCATCCTCCCGGTCGCCGAGGTGCAGATCGCCGGTCCGTTCGACTCGGTGCTGCGCGCCATCGATCCGGTGCGCGAGGCCGACGAGAAGCTGCCGGCGGCGGACCGCATGCCGATCGACGTCACCTCGGGGACGGTCCGCTGGAAGTCGCCGTTCGGCGACGGGTCCACCATCTCGTTCGGAACGCTCGGAACCTTCATCCGCCCGAACGAGTCGAAGATGCAGGTCCGCCTCGGCAAGGGGAGGATCGAGCTCCCGCAGGTCGTGATCGAGCCCCTCGCGATCGACCTCACGCGCACCACGGCGAAGGGCGAGCGCATCGACCTGATCGCGGCGCTCGCCGGCGCCGAGGGTAGCGCGCGGCTCGAGGCGCACCGGTCTCGCGCGGCGGAGGGCTGGTCGCTCGACGCCGATCTGACGTTCGAAGCGCTCGGCCTCGCGACGCTGTCACCGAAGCTCCCGGGGCTCGATCTCGAGAAGGCGGTCCTCGAGGGGGACGTGACGGCCACGCGCACCGACGAAGGCGCCGTCTCCTCGCGCGGGAAGCTCGTGTTCTCGAAGATCCGCCTCCCCCCCGTCGTCGTCGGCTCGGTCTCGGCCGCGTTGGGCGGCACGCTGAAGATCACCTGGAAGGGCTCGCCGAAGAAGGGCGCACCCGGCGTCATGAAGATCGACGAGGGCCGCCTGGAGATCACCGTCGGCGGCAAGGCGCGCGTCGTGCGGCTCGGCGGCGAGGTCTCCGTCGGCCCGGAGGAGGAACGGCCCCTCCCCCTCCGGG
>JBKJQC010000953.1:0-10137 GCA_046593995.1 Polyangiales bacterium | reverse complement strand
CTTCACGACGTGCGTCGCGCTGCCGACGAACCTCGCCCTGCTCGTCGCGCTGCCGGTGATCGTCGCCGACGATCTCTCGTTCACCGAGCTCGGGAGCGTCCCGCGTCGACTGCTCGCGCTCCTCGGCGTGACACCGAGCGCGCTCTTCTCCGCCGTCTGCCTCCCGAGCGACGCGCTCTCGGAGCTCGAACGGGCCGGCGACGGCAACGGTCGTCACGTGGTGCGACGCGCGGCGGCGGGGCTCGCCCTCGGTCTGCCGCTCGCCGGATTCTTCACGCTGCTGCTCTGCGCGGACGCAGGCTTCGCGCACGTCGTGTCGCGGGTGGAGGCGCGGGTCACGACGCTCGTCTCGTTCGGGGTCCACGTCCTGTTCACTGCCGCGATCTATGCGGTCGGTCACGCGCTCTTCACGCGCAGGAAGAGCCCCGAGCCGCGCCCGGTGGTCGCGATCGACGCGCCGTACCGGACCAACATCGACCCCAGTCTCCTCCCGCGGGTGTCGCCGCTCACCTGGGGCATCGTCCTCGCGCAGGTCGCGCTGGTGTTCTTCGTCTACGTGCTCGTGCATCGCGACACGCAGTTCGGTGGTCACGACCTCGTGCGCGAGACCCGCGCGATCACCTATTCGAACCACCTGCACGCGGGCTTCTACCAGCTGCTCCTCGCCACCGTGCTGGCGGTCGCGCTGGTGGTGCTCGGGCATCGGCTCCTCCGGCACGAACCGCAGGATTGCGACCCTCGCGTCCCAGGTGGTCTCCCGCTGTCCGTGATCGAGAGCGCGCTCCTCGTGCTCACCGGACTCACGCTGGTGTCGTGTGCGCATCGCCTGCGGCTCTACGAGGAGGCGTACGGCGCGACGCAGCTCCGAATCGGCGTCGCGTTCGTCGGCCTCGTCGCGTTCACCGTGCTCCTGTGCACGCTCGCAAAGGCCGTGTTCCGCGGGTTCCGTGCGTTCGGCGCGAGCGCGCTCTCGGCGGCGACGGCCTGCGCGCTCGCGGCTTCGCTCTTCGACGCGGACGGGTACATCGCGAAGAGCAACCTCGATCGCGCAGCGCGCGGCATGCCGCTCGATCAAGCGTATCTGCACCGGCTTTCGGCGGACGCATGCGTCGCGGCCGATCACCCGGTGCTCCTCCGCGACCCGCTCCTGCGACGCGACCTGATCGAGGCGTGGCAGTCGAGCTCGCGCGCAGGCTCGCAGGGGGAAGACGTCCGCGCGCGCCGCGGGTTCCGCCGCTGCCCGCCCGTTACGCTCATCGCTCGACCGTGAGCAGCGGCTATGCTGCGGCCGACATGCACGACTCGATCGTGCGCGCGACGCTGCGCGCGCTGCTCGCGCCTCGGCGGATCATCCCCGTCGCCCTGCTCTCGATCACGCTGGTGTTGGCGCAGCGCGCCTACAGTCGGGATCCGCGCGCCGCGTTCATCGGCATCGCGCTCTGCCTCGCGTTCGTGCTCGTCGCGCCCGTGTCGTTCCGCGTGCTGTTCCCGGAAGGGCTCGAGTTCCGGCACGGCGCGGTGCGTGTGCTGCTCTACACCGCGATCTCGATCTTCGTCGTGCGCGTGGTCGGGGTCGACGGTCCGGGCCTGTTCGGGGTCGGCACGACCTTCCTCACCGCGAAGACCAGCGTCCCGATCGACGTCGCGCTGTTCATGGTCGGCGGGTGGGGCCTCGGTCGCGACATCGGCCTCGAAGCGAGCCTCGGCCGGGAGCGTCTGAGGGTGGCGGCGCTCGCGCGCGAGGCGGAGCACGCACAGCTCCTCGCGCTGCGTGCGCAGCTCGATCCGCACTTTCTCTTCAACACGTTGAACGCGATCGCCGAGTGGTGTCGCACCGACGGGGAGACGGCCGAGCGCGCGGTGCTCGAGCTCGCGTCGCTCCTGCGCGCGGTGCTCACCGGGGTGAAGCAGCCCGCGTGGTCGGTCGCCGAGGAGCTCGCCGTGGTGCGCACCGTGCTCGGCTTGCACCTCCGCCGTGACCCCGACATGTTCACGCTCGAGGTCCGGGTCGACGAGCGCGTTCACTCCGTGCAGATCCCGCCCTTGCTCCTCTTGCCGCTCGCCGAGAACGCCGTGAAGCACGGCCCGGCGCGCGGACATCGCGGTCGCATCGTCGTCGACGCGAGCCTCGTCGACGCGCGTGTGCGCGTGTCGATCGAGAACCCCGGGCCCTGCGGCGGGCCGCGCGCCGGGAGTCATGGTCTGCCGACGCTCGAGCGAAGGCTCTCGCTCGCCTACGACGGCGCGGCGTCGCTTCATCTACGCGGCGTCCCCGACACGGAGCGCACCGTCGCGATCCTCGAGCTCCCGACCACCGGACCCGAGGTGACGACGTGACGCTGCGCGTCCTCCTCGCCGACGACGAGCTGCTGGCACGGAAGCGTCTGGCGCGGCTCCTCGCCGAGGTGACCGACGTGAAGGTCGTCGCCGAGTGCATCGACGCGGAAGAGGCGATCGCGCGGGTGAAACAAGGCGGTGTCGATGTCGCGCTCCTCGACATCCACATGCCCGGGCTCACCGGGATCGACGCGCTCTCGGTCATCGCCGGCCCCGAGGCGCCGCGCGTGATCTTCTGCACCGCGCACCCCGACTACGCCGTCGCTGCCTTCGAAGGCGGCGCGGTCGACTACCTCCTGAAGCCGATCGAGCTCGAACGGCTGCGGAAGGCGATCGAGCGCGCGCGGATCCGGGTTGCGCCCGCGGCCCCGCTCGCGCGGCTCCCCATCGAGACGCGGCAGGGGATCGTGCTCGTCGATCCCGCGCGCATCACGCACGCGGTGCTCGCGCCCTCCGACGAAGGGGCGCTCGTGACCGTGTCGACCCTCGATGGCGATCTGGTCACCGACTACACGCTGCAGGATCTCGAGCGACGGCTTCCCGAGGGGCGCTTTCTGCGGGTCCACCGGCGCGCGCTCCTCGCGCTCGAGCACGTCACGCGCCTCGAGCCGCTCCCAACCGGTGGCTTCGCGGCGCGGACGGTCCGCGGTCAGGTCGTGGAGGTCTCCCGACAGGCAGCGCGCGGGCTGCGCAAGCGGCTCGGCATCGCCCGAGGAGAAGACGACGAGTGACGCAACTCGGAACCGGGTCGTGTCGACCAGGGGTATGACCTTCGGAACCGCATACAACTGGTGTGACCGAGCCTGCGAGCGCTGCCCCCTCCGCGGCGAGTGCCCCATCCCGAAACGCGAGGCGCAGCTGCGATCGCGTGATGCCGAGGGCCGCGACCCCGACGCACCGGAGAACGTCCTCGCGGACGTGGCGGTGGAGCTCGAGCGCGCGCACGCGATGCTCGTCGACCTCGACCTCGACCTCGACGCCGACGCCGACGTGGAAACGGACTGGGACGTCACGGCCTCTCGACGTGAGTGCGCCGAGGAAGCGCCCGCCGTCTCGCTGCGCCGACGGCAGCTCGACGAGGCCGTGCTCGGTTGGTGCCGTGCGATGCGCGTGCTCGAACCGATCGCCGAGGCGCGCGGTGTCGAGAGACAGCACGATGCGGCCCAGGAGAAGTACTGGATCGTCGCGATGAAGATCGCGCGCATCTCGCGTTGCGCCGCCTACCAGGATCTGGACGAGGAGCTCGTCGCGATGGACCGCGCGCCGAACCTGCTGCTCCTCGAGCGCGCGGTCGCCGAATGGAATCACCAGGCGATGAACCTCGAGGCGGTGCTGCGCGTCTCGTGCTCGAGAGACGCGAACGGCATCGAGAGCGCACGCCGCGCCGTGCTGCGGCTCGTCGCACCGTACCTCGCGGAGATTGCTCCGGAGCACCGTCGCGAGCTCGAACAGCTCGTCCAGCTCCGCCGTGCGCCGTCGCCCTTCGCCGTCGTGTGATAAGCATCGGAGAATGAGCACCTGGGTCGTCGTGGGGTCCAATCGCGGCATCGGTCTCGAGCTCGTGCGTCAGCTCGTGGCGCGAGGAGACACGGTGATCGCGACGTGTCGAACCCGGTCACCGGAGCTCGATCTCGTCTGCAAGGGGGCCGTCGGAGCCGAGGTGGTCGACGGCATCGACGTGACGTCGGACGCGGCGGTCGGGACGCTGGTCCGCGCGATCGCCGCGCGGCCGATCGACACGCTCGTGGTGATGGCCGGCGTCCTGAAGCGAGTCGCCCTCGACGATCTGCGCTTCGACATCATCCGCGAGCAGCTCGAGGTGAACGCGCTCGCTCCGCTGCGCGTCACCGCCGCGCTGATCCCGAGCCTCGTGAAGGGGTCGAAGATCGCGCTCGTGACGAGCCGCATGGGGTCCATCGCCGACAACACGTCGGGCGGACACTACGCCTACCGCATGTCGAAGGCCGCGCTGAACATGGCCGGCAAGTCGCTCGCGGTGGATCTGAAGGGTCGCGGCATCGCGCTCTGTCTGCTCCACCCGGGATTCGTCCGCACGGACATGACCGGCGGTCACGGAGACATCGACGCGGCAGGCGCGGCCGCGCGGCTCCTCCAGCGCATCGACGAGCTCCGGCTCGAGACGACGGGGAAGCTGCTGCACGGCGACGGCACCGAGCTGCCCTGGTGAGTCAGGGGACGACGATGCGGCGCGGGAGGACGGAGAACCCTCCGGGGGTCTCGCCGAGCTGACCGTAGTAGTTGGAGCCGGTGCACATGATCGCGCCGGTCGCCATCACCGCGCAGGTGGCGCCGTTGGTCATCGCCACGTCGCGCACGCCGGTCAGCGTGGCGGCGAGGTCCGGAACGCGTACGCCGCTGGTCGTGCCGGTGCCGAGCTGGCCGCGGTCGTTCTTCCCCCAGCAGCGGAGCTCGTTGGTCGTCGAGATCGCGCACGTGACGTCGTCGTAGACCACGACCTTGCGCATCCCCGCGGCCTGCGGGCTGAGCGAGGGGACCAGCCGCGAGTTGTACGTGTCGTCGCCGATCTGACCGTAGAAGTTGTCGCCCCAGCAGCGTACGTCGCCGGCCGTCGAGAGCGCGCACGTGTGATCGTCACCGGCAGCGATGTCCTTCTGCGCGGTGAGGTTCGTCAGCGTCACCGGCGTCTGCACGTTGTTCTTCGTGTTGTTGCCGACCTGACCGCCGTCGTTGTAGCCCCAACACTTCACCTCACCGGTGGTGAGCACCGCGCACGCGTGGGCATATCCGGCGGCGATCGCTGCGGCGCCCGTGACCGCATTGGTCACCGGCGGCGTCTTGATGTCGCTCGCCGTCGTGCCGTTCCCGAGCGAGCCGAAGAGATCGCTGCCCCAGCACTTCACGTCTCCGGTGTCGAGCAGCGCGCACGTGTGTTTGCCGCCGACCGCGACCTGCTTCGTCCCCGTGAGGACCGCTGCGGTCGGCACGAGACGCGGCTCGGTGGTTCCGTCGCCGAGCTGCGCGTCGACGTTGTTCCCCCAGCAACGCACGCCCCCGGAGACGATCGCGCAGCCATGGGTGCCGCGGGTCGAGAGCTGCGAGGCGGAGCCGATCACGACCGGGGCCCCCTCGAAGCCGCGCGCGGTGGTGGTGCCGTCACCGAGCTGTCCCTTGTCGTTGTCGCCCCAGCAGCGCACGTCCGCACCGAAGAGCGCGCACGCGTGGCGGTCGCCGCCCGTGATCGCGGTCGCGCCGGCGCCGAACGCAGGGCCGAACGAGAGACGCGCGAGCGTGGTGCCATCGCCCACCTGTCCGCGCTCGTTGTCGCCGAAGCAGCGGAGCTCGCCGCCGGTCAGGAGCGCGCAGGTGTGGCTCGAGCCCGTCGCGATCCGCGTGACGCCGGCCGCGATCGCCGTCACCGGCGTGCTCTTGCGCTCGTGGGTGCCGTCGCCGAGCTGACCGTCGAGGTTCGATCCCCAGCACTTCAGCGCGCCGCCTGCGATCGCGCAGCTGTGGCTGCCCCCCGCGGCGACCTCGGTCGCGCCGGTGATCCCGACGACCTTCGTGAACACGGAGCGCGTCGTCTCGGTTCCGTCGCCGAGCTGCCCGCTCGTGTTCGCGCCCGAGCAGTAGACCTCGCCGGCGGCGATGATGCAGGTGTGTCCCCTGCCCGCGGAGACCGCGGTGATGCCGGCCGGCGCATTGGTCGGCGAGACGGGCGTGAACCCGGGCGTCGTCGTCCCGAGCTGCCCCTCCTGGTTCTCGCCCCAACACTTGATCGTGCCGCCCGCGAGCAACGCGCAGGTGTGGCCGTCGGACGCGCTGATCTGCGACGCACCGGTGATGGTCGCCACCGACGTGGACGGGGAGGTCGGCCAGGTCGTGTAGTCGTAGCCGAGGCGGCGATTGGTGTTGCTGCCCCAGCACTTGACGTCGCCCGTCGCGGTCAGCGCGCATGTGAAGTCGTTCCCTGCGACGACCTGCTTCGCGCCCGTGAGGCCGAGCACCGCGACCGGCGTGCTCGACGCGTTCTTGCTGCCGTCGCCGAGCTGTGCGTTCGTGTTGTCGCCCCAGCAGCGCGCGGCGCCGGTGCTGGTGAGCGCGCAGGCGTGGCGGTAGCCGATGGTCGGCCCCTTCATGGCGCTCAGGATCGCGGTCGCGGGCGGCGTGCGGCGATCGATCTTGGTGCCGTCGCCCAGCTGGGCATCGGAGTTGCGGCCGAAGCAGCGGAGCGCCCCGGCGCTGACGACGCAGGTCGCGTTGTATCCGGCCGTGAGCTCGTCGACTGCGCGCGAGGGGAGGACCGCGGTGTCTCCCGTGGTGGCGGTGTCCGAGGACGTGGCGCCGTCCGTCGCCGTGGTGTCGCTGGCGACGCCGTCGCTCTTCGCGGCGTCGCTGCCGCCGTCGGTCGTCGCCGTCTCCGTGATCGTCGAGTCGGTCGCGACGGCGTCCGGCGGCGCGTCGCTGTCCGTCGTGGGAGACGTGTCGTCGGCGAGCGCATCGCCGACGGCGGCATCATCGGGACAGCCCGCGACGCCGGTGCAGTCGTCACCCGGCGTCGTCGTCTCCTCGGTGCTTCCGCACGCCGAGAGGATCCCCACCAGGAGCACGTAAGGAAGCTTGCGCATGATCGAGCTCTCAGTTCTGCGTGACGTTCAACGTGTACGGCGTGAACTCGGCGGCGAGGCTCGCGCCGTAGTTGTAGTAGAAGCCCGACGGCGGCGAGCTCGAGTGCGAGACCCACACGTTGTACGTGCCGGTCGCGGAGACGCTGGTGGCGATGACGGGGCTCTGGCCCGGCGTCGCGCAGTTCTGGATCGAGCTCGAGAGCCCCGGCCCCGCGAAGCTGATGCAGACGTTGGTCTGCCCGGAGTAGTAAGGCGGCGACACACCGACGCTCACCGACCCGGCGACGAGGTCGACCGTGAAGCCATCGCGCAGCGCGTCGCGCGAGTACGCGCTCGGCTCGAGGAACCCCGTCGAGTAGTACGCCTTCACGGCCACGTTCTTCGTGATGGGCGCCGCGGTCGTACCCTCATACGGATCGTCGAGCTTCGTGTACGCGGCTTCGATGGTGTACGCGCACGAGCCCGCGAACGATCCCACCGCCGCGACCTCGAGCCGGTACTTGGTGTTGGGCGCGGCGGCGAACGTGAACGTCGAGCGCGCGGAGTGCGCAATCGAGCTCATGATGTGGTTGTTGATCGGCGTGGTGAACGCGCCGACGTACACCTTGGTCGCGTAGGTGTCGCACGTGGTGCTGAGGACCTTCGCCTTCACGTAGCCGCTCGCCCCGTCGCTCGGCGTCGTGAGCTCGAACCAGTCCACGTCGGCCTTGGTCGAGAGGACCGACGCGAGCGGCGCGGCGCCGACGGTGAGCGTCGTGGCCGTCGCGGCCGTGTCGTTCGGCTCGTGCACGTCGAGCGGATCGTTTCCGTCGAGCGCGCTCCCCGTGTCGACGGCGGTGGCGTCGGCCGCGCCGGTGTCGAGAGGCGCGCCGGTGTCGACGCTCCCGGTGTCGACGCTCCCGGTGTCGAGAGGCGTGGCCGTATCGACCTTCGCACCGTCGGTCGGGGTTGCGGTGTCTTGACCGACCGCGTCCTCGCCGAGCGCGCTGTCCTCGTCGCTCGCCGCGGCGTCCTCGCCCCCGGTCGGCGCCGTCGTGGCGGGAGCCTCCGTCGTCGAGCCGCACCCCGCGAGCGCCGCGCAGAGGAGCGACCAACACGCGTACTTCGTCGACGACATGGCGAGAGTCTCCCCGATCGCGGGCGCGCCGCGAAGGCTCGGCTTCGACGTGGGTGGCGCGGCGATATTCACCACTTCGCGTCGGGCGCGGGCTCGACGTCGGGGAAGGTCGGCGTCGACCGCGAGAGAAAGGCGCCGATCCCGAACACGCACTCTCCGCTCGCGATGAGCGCACACGCGCGATCGAGCTCCAAGGTGAGCGCCTCGGCCTGCGAGAGATCGGGGGTGTGACGGATCACCTCGAGCGCCGAACGCACCGCGCGCGGACCGTTCTCCGCGATCGAGGTGGCGAGCGCGAGGGCGTCGACGAGCGCATTGCCGGGCGTGCTGATCCGGTTCGTCAGTCCGAGCGAGAGCGCCTCGGTCGCGTCGACGCGTCGTCCCGTGAGGATCAGATCCGCGGCGCGCGACGGTCCGACGAGCCGCGTCAGCGCCACGCCCCCTCCCCAATCCGGCATCAGCCCGAGCCGCGTCTCGGAGAAGCAGATCGTGGCCGCGGGATCGATCACCCGCAGATCGCAGCGCGATGCGAGCTCCGCCCCGCCGCCGTACGCGAGCCCGTTGAGCGCAGCGACGATCGGCAGAGGCAATGCGAAGAGACGGTCGACGACGCGCCGGAGCTCGCCGAGCATCGCGTCGACCGGCCCGCGCTCCCGCGTCTGCACCGCCCCCATGATCCCGGCGACGTGCGGGTTCTCGGGGTTCACGTCCATCCCGGCGCAGAACGCCCGGTCGCCTGCGCCGGTGATCACCACCGCGCGCAGCGTCGCCTGGCCGACTCGCGTGATCGCTGCGTCGAGGCTCCGGAACATCCCTTCGTCGAGCGCGTTGCGACGGTCGGGTCGTGCGAGCGTGATGAGGCCGATGGGACCGCGGAGCTCGACGAGCACTTCGCCTTGGGACATGGCGGCGAGCGTATCCGACGTTGCACCGCATAGGCGGTGGTAGCCACGATGGACGCCGAGCTGCACGGCGTCCCCCCTCGTGAGCCGCGCGCGAATCACCGAGCCGCGCGAGGACGGTGCTTGCGCTCACTGGCACGCCGAAAAACATCCGCCATAATCATCGAATGGCCTCCATCGCGAGACAGGTGCCGCTGTTCCGCGAGGTACGAAAGCCTCGGCGCGGACGGCCACCCGTGAAGGGGTCGGGGCTACCCCATGCGCGGCGTCCCGCGGTCGACCCACGCCACCCGCACCACGTGACCGTGCGCGTCCGGCGCGGCACGTGGAACCTGCGCAGCCAGCGTTCGTTCCGCCTCATCGGCCGCGCGTTTGCCTGCGTGAACGAGCGCGAGAGGTTTCGAGTCACGCACTTCTCGGTGCAGGGCAACCACATCCATCTGCTCGCCGAGGCGAGCGACCGACGCGCGATGTCGAACGGCATCCGCGCGCTGCTGATCCGCATCGCCAAGCGCATCAACGGGATGATGGGCGCCCGCGGCCCACGCTTCGCGGACCGCTATCACGAACGCGCGTTGACGGCGCCCGCGCAGGTTCGGAACGCGCTGCGGTACGTGGTGCACAACCACGCGCGCCATCTCGCGCAGGTAGGCAAGGTCGCCCCCGAGCGCGACCAGTTCTGCTCGCTCGAACACCCTGGTCTCGCGGCGGAACCCAAGTCGTGGCTCCTCCGCGTCGCCTGCCAGCGCGCGGGGCCGCTGTGAGCCCGCGCCGCTTCACACGATGACGGCGGGCCGCGCCCGGAGCGCGACGAGCGTGCCGCAGCCGCCGTTCGCCTCGACGCGTGCCTGCGAGCTCATGCGCACCTGAAGACCGCCGCTCCGCATCCGCGCGTAGATCGCCTCGTAGCGGGCGCGGTCGACGCCGCGGGCGTCGCTCGTCGGAACCGGGTTGTACGCGTAGAGGTGCACGCCGAGGCCCAGCGGCCGAGCGCGCGCGACGAACGCTTCCACCTCGTCGTCGTTGTCGTTCTCGCCGGCGAGGACCAGATAGGCGAGCGCAGTCCGCTTGCGGCGGTGCCCGGACATCCGCGGTAGCTCGTCGGCGAGCACGGCGAAGAGCGAAGCGAGATCGGGCGCCGCCGCAAGCGGACTGCGCTCGCCTATCTGGTCCT
>JBKJQC010000939.1:0-2617 GCA_046593995.1 Polyangiales bacterium | reverse complement strand
TCCACGCGATCGCCGATCTGCAGGCATCGGATTTCGGGGGAGAGGGGGGTCAGTTCTGCACTCAGTGCCACACGCCGGCGGGGTTCCTCCTCGGCGAGACGCGCGTCGAGAAGAAGGGCGCGATCTTCACCCAGAGGACCGAGGGGCTGAGCAAGGTCGCGATGGCCGGCGTGTCGTGCGACGTCTGCCACTCCGCGACCCAGGTGCTTCGTCCGACCAACGCGGAGCTCCTGTACCAGGCCGACGGCGTGATCCGTGGACCGTTCGCGGATCCCGTGCCCAATGACTTCCACAAGTCGACCGGGTCCGCGCTGCACGTCTCGGGCAAGCTCTGTTCGGCGTGCCACAACGTGAAGCTCCCCTTCAACTTCAAGGACGTCCCCCTCGAGTCGACCGGCGACGAATGGGAGGAGTATCTCGCCGAGGGCGGCAACAAGCAGTGCCAGGACTGCCACATGCCGAGCTACGAGGGAAAGGCCTCGCCCGACGGCAAGGTGCGAACCCTTCATCGGCACACCTTCGTCGGCGTGGACATCGCGCTCATCGACGACTTCCCGCACAAGGAAGAGCAGCGCGCGCTGGTGCAGAAGATGCTCGAGTCGGCGAGCGCACTCTCCGCCGAGACGGTGCTCGATGCGGGCAAGGTCATCGGGTTTTCGGCGTCCATCAAGAACCTCGCCGGTCACGCGCTTCCGAGCGGCGTCACCACCGAGCGGCGGATGTGGATTGCCGCCGAGCTCACCGATGCCAGTAAGAAGATCGTCTGGCAGACCGGCATGCTCGATACGCAGGGCGATCTGATGGACGGCATCGCGGACCACTCGCTCACCCCGATGGGCGATCCCGACTTGTGGTTCTTCGCCTCGCGCGTGCGGAAGGACAACGGCGAATACACCGAGATCCCCCATCGCGCCGACTTCATCGACGAGACGCTGATCCGCCCGCGCCAGACCGCGACGAAGACGTACTCGCTCGGTTCGCTCCCCCCGGGCAGCTACACGCTCTCGATCAAGCTGCAGTTCCGCACGTTCCAGCCGTTCTTCCTCCGCATCCTCGAGAAGCACGTGCTGACCAAGCTCGATCCGACGATCCGCGAGCGCGTGCCGATCATGACGATGGCGTCGAAGACGCTGACCTTCGACGTCTTGTGACCAGCGCGGCAGCGACGGCCAGCGCGAACGAGCCCCCCGACGGAGATGGCCCCACCCCACATCCCCCGCCGCGTGCGTAGATACGCGACGGAGTTGCGGGTGGCTCTCCGACGGCGTCGCACGGCGTCAGGCAGCGACACGCGTCGGCGCCCGTCGACCAGAGTCGCCCACACTTCGCGGAGCTCGCGCAATCGGAGTCGGCTTGGCAGACGTCACCGTAGTCGCCGGCGGGCTCGCTGATCTGACAGCGGCCCGCGCCCTCACCGAGTGAGACGCACGGCAGGAGCCCGGGGCACTCGTTCGCCTCGTTGCAGCGACTCTGGCACAGGCGATCGGGAGGGATCGAGCCGGAGACCCTGCCGGCCGGCGTGCTCGCCGTCTTGTCGATGAATGGCTGGATGAAGTCGTCGACCAAGATGTCGACCCGGGTGTGCCGCGCATACTGCGCGCAGCCGGGATCGCCGGAGATGGTGATCCCGAGGAGCTGTTCGATACCCGCGCGACGGATCAAGACCGGACCACCGCTATCAATCTCGCAGCTGAGCCCTGGTGAGGGCTTGGCGAAGAAGGTGAACTCGTCGACCTCGCTGAGCGTCATCATGCCTTCGCGCTTGATCCCGGCGGTCGCGCTCTCGCCGGGCGTGCTCACCCCAAAGCCGATCGCACGGAGGGGCTGGCCGACTTCCGTCGCGACGGGGCCGGGGCCGTCGAAGGCCAGCGGGGGAGCATCCACTGGATCGGCGAGCCGAAGGAGCGCGGCATCGTAGCGCCGCGCGGCGCGGTCCCACTTCGGATGCTTCGCGCCGGCGATGACCGTCACCCAACGATCGCCCGAGCCGGTGACTCGATCGCTGAAGGCGACCTCCATCGCGCCAGGCCCGGGGAACAAGTCGAGACAGTGTGCGGCGGTGAGGAGAACCCGTGGCGCGATCAGCACGCCGCTGCAGGTGACACGGACATCGTCCTGACGGCATGCGGTCCTTCTCCAGGCGATCGCACCGACCGCGGGATCTCTCGCCTCGGCTCCGCCTACGATCGGAGCGGACGCCGCCCCGGGCTTGGACTCGTCGGCGGCGCACGAGCTGCCCGCGATCAGCATGGCGATGCACCAAGCTCCGCGCATCGATCAATGACGGTAGCATGCATCCTGATGACGCCACGGAGAACCGAGGTCGCCGTCGGGGTGTGCGCGCTCCTCGCGGCGGCGGTGATCGTCTGGGGCGCGCGCCGCGAAGCGTGGCTCAGCGACGATGCGCTGATCGTCTTTCGCTATGTCGACAATCTCGCCGCTGGTCGCGGGTTGGTGTTCAACCCCGGCGAGCGCGTCGAGGGGTTCTCGAGCCCGCTCTTCATTCTCTTGCTCGCCCTCGTTCCCTTCAAGTCGGCGACCACGGCGCAGGTGATCGGCACCCTCGCCAGCGCGTTCGAGGTCGTCGTGCTCGCCGCGGTGACCCTTCGGCTCGCGC
>JBKJQC010000912.1:0-15802 GCA_046593995.1 Polyangiales bacterium | reverse complement strand
GCGCGAGCCGACGAGGACGCGTACGCGAACCCGACGAACGGCTACGACGACGATTCCCAGCTCCCGCCCCCATCCTCCCGGCCACAGCCAAGCCACCCACCCGACGATTGACCCACGCCACCACGTCCGCTGTCCTCGACGGCGCCCCGACCCCAGCCGCGGCGCCCGCTTGCATTGGATCACGAGAGACGCCCCTCCGCTTCCGCCCTGATTGCGGGGCTTCTCCAGAACGTCCCACGTGAGCTTCGCGGGTCGCGTTTTTTGTAACTCGAGCCCGCAACCCGCAGAGGAAGCTTGGACGACCTACCCCCCCGCCCTCGCGGCGAAGTACCCGACGTTCTTCACTCTCGCTGACGGTCGTTTCCTTCAACACGCCGATTCCGCGGCGGCCGGGTCACGCCGCGCGAGACCACCAAGTCGTCGCGTGCCGCCGCGCAATCGCCTCACTGTTTTATCGTGCTCGCACGCTATGACCGTCGTCGGCTGCGCGAGCAGGTCACGGAGCAGACCAAACCGGACAGGTTCGTGCGTAAGACGCGATCGTTTACGGCTTATGCGCGGGCTACAACGCGGCGTCACCTTCTAAGCCAACGCAGGTACTGACCGGTGCCGAAGTAGATATAGTTCGCATCCACGACGATGTTCGTGGTGATATCCTCATTACTGCAGCCGAGAAGAAATGGCGTTCCGCCGGTGACCGGAACACGCCAGAGGCTCTGCCACGTGCATGGTGCCGTTGTGGCACCTTGTTGTGTGAAGAAGACACTTGTCCCGTCAGAGACGATCTCTTTCGCGTACTTCAGGTTCGTCGCGAGCACTGTCGGTGCACCGCTGGTGAGGTCGACTGCCATGATTGAACCGGGATTGCTCAATCCATAGTTTGACCAGTACAGCTTTCCCGCTTTGAGTGTGAGCCGGATCGGGTAAGACTGCCCGGCTGCGATCACGGAACGCATGCCGGTCGACGCGGCCAGCTTCACCACGTTCCCGGGGTTGGACTCCGTCGCGTACAGGAACGCGTCGTCGGCCTCGATCGAGGTATCGCCGGAAAGCACCGCTGAACCGAGCGTAGCCGCTACGCCGCCAGCGAGCGGAGTCCTCCAGATCGCATCCGTAGTCCAAATTGCGTGCGTCGTGTTGACGGCGAATGGCGCCGCGGCCGAGCCGAGGCCCTTCTGCGTCGAAGTCACGTTGGTGATTCCCGCCGTCGCCGGAGTGTACGCATAGATCGAGCCGTAGCCGGTTCCCGAGATGGTCGCGTATGTACTCCAGTAGATTGCGTTGTTTCGGCTCCATAGCCACTGCGGCGTCGGTTGATTGCTGGCGATTGTCAGTGTTACTGGGGAATACGGTCCGTCGACGCGATCGGATAGGCGGACTCCTCCGGTACTACTACCGCGAGGCGGCGTAGCGCGCCCTCGTAGACCCACGGTTTCGGCGCGCCCGAGATTTGGGACCGAGATTTGGGACACTACGGGCACCGGTCACAAATCGATCAGCAGTGGCAGGTGAATCGCCGTGAGGTGACGCAGGTAATCTTCATCGCGTCGAGGACCTGCTTGTCGCAGCCGATCATCGGGTCGTGTCTTCGATCCTTGCAGATACGGTCGTACTCCTGCATGTCGACCTGGTGGAGTACGTAACAGTGAGGCGATTGCGCGGCGTCGCAGCGCGCCGGAGTCCTGGCTCGCAATCGGTCGCTCGTTCGACTTCCCACGCTTGTCGTCGTGGCCGGTCAGACACGCCTCGCAGACGTAGCGCTTCTGGGTGCAACCGAGCGACACGACACACGACAAGGATGAAGGCGACGATGAAAAGCTGCCACACGGCAGGCGTCATAGAGGCGACGCCGACTTCGACCACGCAGCTAGGAAACATGACGGCCGACGCACCGGACGGCGCCGTAGACGGGGCTCGCGACAGCGATTGCCTGGCGGAGACGCCGCTGCGAGCGGATGGGCGGCGAGCGACGCGAGCTCACGAGAGACGCCCCCACGCTCGCTATCGACGCTCCACTCGATCGAGGTCATGGACCGCGGCGCGCGGCGATTTTCTTTCGCACCTCGGCGTGCGAGACGAACGGGCCCTTCGCGATCGCTCTCAGCTCGGCTGCCTCCTCCAGCGAAAGCGGCTCGTTCGACGCTGGGGCCGCGGCCAGAGCGCGCTCGAGCGCGTCGACTGCGACGAGCTCGACCTCGGTCCCGTCCGGCAGATCGGTCGGTTCGTCGACGATGAGTCGACCATTACGGACGCGTCCGCGGACGTTCATCACCGATGGAGTTTAGCACTCGCGGCGCGCGGTGACTTTGCGTGTCTACAGTTACCAAGCTCGATCACATCGGCGGGCGTTCGACGCCGCCCGTCGGCACCAACGGCTCTGCCTTGTCCCAGCGGATGTCGTCGACGGGGTGGGCAGACTTTCCCCTGCGGCGACGGCGCGCCTTCGATGCTGGTGTGCAGGCATGATCGCCACGGTGGGGGCCGAACCGCGCGACGGTCGCGTTTCGAGTACCGTCGATGGCGATGGCAGTCACGGGGATCGACAACTTCGCTCTCGCGCGTCGCGCGGTGATGCGCGCTGTCGTCGTCACCTTTGTTGCGTCGGCGTGCTCCAAGCCGGCGCCTCCCACCGTCACGCCAGATCCTGCCCCCGCTGCTTCCAGCGCGCCGTCCGCGACGCCGACGGTCGCTTCCGCGCCGACGGTCGCTTCCGCTCCGACGGCAAACGCGAAGCCGAAGCCAGACGTGTCGTGCAAAGCGAAAGCGGATTGCACCGTCTCTTGCGCGCTCGGCGCCGTGAACTACGCGTGGTGGACCGCGTGGGACAAGAACGGCGAGTGCAAGGACGGCTGCACGAGGGGGCACGACGTACGCTGCCAACAGGGACGCTGCGTCGCGGTGCTCGACAGCGGCGCGATCGATCCCCGCTGCACGATCGCGCCGTGACCATCGCGGTCGCAAGGCACGAGATCAGGTGGCCTGGTGGGTCACCTTGCGCGCGAGCTGCCCGAACGACGGTCCGCACGCGAGGTAGAGCGCGGGGAGCCACATCGGGATCCCCAGGAAATCCGGCTGCAAGTGGCGGAAGACTCCCACGCGCACGAGCACGATCTCGGTCAGCGGGCCGAGGACGGCGGCGACGAGCGCGAGCATCAGACCCTGCCGCGTGGGGTCGAGCGAAAAGAAGAGTCCCGCGGCGCCCACGAGCACCACCGAGAGCTTCACGATGTTCGACGCCGGCAGATACGCGGTGATGGCGTAGAGACTGGCGTACACGACGAGCGCGATCACGAGCGCACGCCACGAGGGGAGGGGCTCGTCTTCGAGACCGCGCCCTCCGAGGCGACGATGACCGTGGGCGTAGAGCGTGCCGCCGAAGCCGTACGCCGAGGCGAAGAGCAGCGGCACCCACCACGCGGTGGCGAGGACGAACGGGTGCGTGTACTCCGTCGTGCGCGAGAACGTGTGCAGCGCGTCGAGCAGCGTGCCGACGGTCGCGCCGAAGACGACGAGCGCGATGACCGGCTTCACACGAGCTCCGGCTCCGCGTCGACGAGCGAGATGTTGCGCCACGCGCCGGACGCGAAGCGCAGCGCGAAGACCCCTGCGAGGACTGCGATGTATACGATCAACGCCGTCATCATCGTCACCACACCGCCTTTCAGCACGAGGACCGCCGTCCACGCCGCGGGGGTGAACACCAGCCACGCGAGCACGATGCGCGCGAGCATGCACCACGTCGTGTCACCCGCGGCGCGCAGCGCCTCGGCGAGCGTGAGCCCGATCCCGTCGAAGAGCTGCCACAGGGTCGACATCATGAGCATCGTGGCCCCGACGGCGACGAGGGCCTCCGCCGGGAGATCGCGCGGCCGGAACAGGCCGATCAGCTTCGCCGGTGCGATCAGATAGAGCGCGCCGATGGTCCCCATCCAGACGCAGCTCACGGTCGCCCCGCGCCGGACGATCGGCCACACCTCGTCGTGCGCGCGTCGACCAATCGCCTCGCCGACGAGGATCGCGCTCGCCGACGCGACCCCGAAGGCCGGCATGAAGCTCACCGAGTTCAGCTGCATGACGACGTTGAACGCTGCGAGGACGGTGGTCCCGAGGTGGCCGACGACGACGTTGATGAAGAGCGTGAAGGCGACGAACTCGAGGAACCAGTTCACGCCGTTGGGGATCCCGAAGCGGAGCACGCGCCACAGCTCGCGTGGACGGAGCCGGCCAGCCTCACCGATCGTCACGCCCTCGAGCCCGGCGCCCCGCGCGAACATCACGGCGACGATCGAGAAGCCGATCATCGTCGCGATGACGCTCGCCCAGGCGGCACCGACCACGCCGTAGCCGGGGAGCCCGAAGCGCGGCTCGATGAGGAGCCAACAGAGGGGCACGTTGGCGCCCATCGTGGCGACGCCGGCGATCATCGCGATGCGGGTGTTGCCGAGCCCGCCGTACCAGTTGCCGAGCGCCTCCATCCCGACCGCGAACCCGACCGAGAGGAGTCGGATGCTCATGTACGCGCTCATCGCCTGGTGCACGGACGGCTCGTAGTGGAACCGCGCGAGGAGGTGCGGGACGAAGGGGATCATCCCCACGGCCACGACCCCGGAGAGGAGCGCGAGGAGCAGACCGTAGACGGCGAAGCGACGCACCGACGCGAGATCTCCGCGACCGCGGAGCTGAGCGGTGAAGCTCTGGAGGATGAACACCGTCCCCATCGGCAGGATGATGATGGAGAAGGTGTTGAACGCGCCGGTCGTCACCGCGGCGAGGGGGGCCTCGCCGAGCGGCGCGATGAACAGCGCATCGGTGAACCCGATCACCGACTGCGTGGCACGGGCGAGCACGATGGGCCACGCGAGCGTGAGGAGCTGTCTGTAGGGTCCCGGCGCCAACGTGCCCGCACGCGTAGGCGGGCCCCGACGGCGCCGCCAGGTTCAGGTCTGGGGAGGCCGCGGCGTAAAGGCCGGTCCCGGCATCTTGAAGACGTCGCGTCCCGACACCGGATTCACCAACATCGCGAACGCGATCCAGAGCGCGATCCCCGCGAGCAGCACCGTGCACGCGGCGACGATCAGGCCGAGCGCGCGGATGTGCGTGAGCTCGCGCGCGATGCGCACCGCGTAGAGGATGTCGATGTCGAGGAGGAACGCGAACAGCAGCTTGCTGAAGAAGCCGAACGCATAGGTCAAGACCACGAACACGACGAGGAAGCAGACGTCGACGGAGAGCACGATCGAGGCGTTGGGGATGCGGCCGTTCGCGAGCTCGGACAGCGCCCACCAGTTCATGATCCAGTTGAAGGAGAACGTGGTGAAGAGCGTCCCGCCGAGCTGATTCTTGTTCGCGAGCGCCATCAGCCCCGCGAGGAGCTGCCCCCCTCCGCCGAAGAGGAGACAGAACATCGCCGCGGTGCGCAGCGCGTCGGCGGTCATGACGACACCGAACGCGATCGGGGTCAGCGCTGCGCAGCCGATCGCCAGTCCGAGCAATCCGAGCGGGGTCGATTCGGCGAAGACAGATGCCGTGGCGGGCGCTTCCATGGACGGGGAGATTACTGTCCTTGCCGCGAGTTACACAGCCAAGATGCGCTCTCGTCTCGGGCTCAGCCGCCGCCGCAGGTGAAGTCGGGCTGGCAGTAGCCCTTATCGCCGCACTGATCGTTCCGAGTGCACTCGCGGCAGAGGCCGGCACTGACGTCGCAGTGCATGTCGAGCGACGTGCAGTCGGCTTCGCCGGTGCACTTGGTCGTGCAGACGTGGCTTGCAAGATCGCACGTGGGCGCATCCATCGGACAGTCGGTGTTCGTGCGGCACTCCACGCAGACCTTGCTCGCCGCATCGCAGAAGCCGCCTTTGCAGCTCGCGTCGGTCGCGCATTCGACGCACGCACCCGATGTCGGATCGCACACCAGCGGCGCCGTGCACGTGGTGGTCGCAGAGCACGCGTCGGTGCACTCGTGGGTTGGATCGCACGCACCGCCCGTGCAGTCCTTGCTCGTGACGCACCCGACGCACGTGCCGGCGGCGGTATCGCAGACCAGCCCGAAGGGAGCGCAGTGCGCGTTGGTCGTGCACCCGACGCAAGCTCCGCTCGCCACATCGCAGTGGCCGGTCGGTCCGCCGCACGCCGCATCGCTCGTGCATTTCACGACCCCAGACTCGCTCGGCCTGGCGTCGGCGGTGACGTCCCCGGACGGGCCGTCGGAGGCCACGCCGTCGGACGCCGCGCCGTCGCCGGACGCGGAGGAATCGGAGGCAGGGCCCCCCGAGTCCGCGCTGTCGTCCGCGATCGTCGTCCCGCCACAGCCTCCGAGTGCGAGGAGCAGCCCGAGGCCCACGAGCAGGTCAGCAGTCATGGCGTGAGACTGACACGAGTCGCCGATCCGCTCACTCGAAAAGATCGCGCCGCCGGTGACCGCCACGCTTGGAGCTCCTCGGCTCGCCCGTGTTACACAGCCCAGATGGGGTCGACGGTCGTCATCATCATCGCGATCACGGTCGGGTCACTCCTCCTCATCGCCATCATGTCGCGCGTGGCGACCGCTGCCATCTCCAGCAAGGTCCGCGCGACGATCGCAGCGCGTTTCCCGAACGAGACGATCGTGCTGCAGGACGAGATGGCCAACCACTTGGGCCTCACGTCGAAAGGACCGATCCAGGTCCGCCGTGGCAACGGCGGCCTCGTGCTCACGCGCGACGCGCTCTACTTCCTCCCGCTCATCGGCGAGGACATGCGGATCGCCCTTGCGGACGTCACGGGCGTCTCGATCGTGAAGAGCCACCTCGGCAAGACCATCTTCCGACCGCTCTTGAAGGTCGAGTGGGCCGAGGACTCGGTCGCGTTCTTCGTCCGCGACGTCGCCGCGTGGACGCGCGCGCTCCCCGCGACGCTCACCGCTTCTCGAGCAAAACCTTCAGCCCCTCCAGGTTGACGGCCACGTCACTCAGAGCAGGGCGACCGAGGTTCGGCCGCGTGGACGGGGGCCGTTCCAGAAATGGAGCTCCCACTCGAGCTCGGCCCGCGCGCCGCTCGTCCACGACCACTCGTATCGGGTCAGACACGCCTGCAACGAAATGCACTCGCGCGGACCGAGGGTGCACCGCATCGGCGGGGGCGGCGCGGCGACTCGGGGAGGACCTTGGTACGGGCGTCGCGACAGGCTCGCGCCGCCGCCCGTCGAGACTGGCGTGAGGGAGAGGTACGAGCCGGACACGATGACCTCCACCGCGACGTCCGCGTCGTTGCACAGCTCGGCGTGCACCTCGATCCCGATGTCCGTGACCCTGGGGTCGGACACGACCACGCGCAACGAGGGGGGGACCGTCCAGGCGGCCGCGCGCTCGTCGTCGTACAGTTCCTCGAACCCCATGCGGTCCCGAATCGTACCCCGCCGGATCTTGCGGTCCAGGGACGGAACCGCCGAGGGCGCGGGAAACTCGGCGAGCGACGGAGTGTCGGCGCCGGACGTGAACCCCAAACACGCGTGGATGACCGGTGGTCTCGTGGTGCTGCTCGTGGTCGCCGCGTTCGTCCTCGGCAGCCGTGATCGCTACCAGCAACGCGTGGTGTTTCCGCCGAACGCGAGCGTGACGCGCCTCGCCATCCGCGCCCCGCTCGTGCGGCCCGATTTGAGCGTGATGGCCACGCTGCGCACCTCCAAACGCGTGACGCCGGTGTGGATGACGGTCGACAGCGGCGCGACCGGGATCACGCTGCCGAGCGACACGTATTACGCGCTCGGCATCGATGCGCTTCGCGGCGTCACGGTTCGCATGGAGGATCCGAGCGGCCGGGTGCTCGTGCGCGACGCGGGGCTCGTTCCGCAGATGACGCTCGGAGAGCTGCAGCTCGAGGACGTGGTCACCGCGATCGGCGGCACTCCGGTGCTCGGCCAGTCTGTGCTCGCGCACGCGCCGTGGGAGATCGATTGGGACCGCGGCGTGCTCACGCTCGGGTCGACGCCGTGGCCTGCGGGAGGGGACACGGTCATCGTCCCGACCCGGCGCGCTCCGACGGGGGGAGGGGACGCGGAGGTCGTGACGATCCACGTCGGCAGCGCGCCCATCGACATGGTGATCGACACCGGCGCCTTTGCCTCGTTGATCCCCGAGTCGGTCGGCGCGTCGGCGGGGCTCTCGTGGCGATCCGTTCCGCCCACGGTGCTGCGGTCGCTCGGCGGTGAGCTGATCGTGCGGCGGGTGTTCTCGGGAGACGTCCGCGTCGGATCGTTCGGGTTCGGGAAGCACGAGCTCGCGGCGGTGAAGACCGGCGGTCGTCGCGCCTCGCTCGGGCTCCTCGGGCTCGACATCCTCTCGCATTGGCAGGTGCAGATCGTCCCCGGCTCGCACCTCGCGCTCCGCCCTCGCGGCGACGTGCGCGCCTTCACGGCGGAGCGGATCGCGCGCTGGTCCTTCCTGCCGACGAGCTGCGAGCACCGCGCGTGCGTCCACGCGACCCTCGCGCCGATGGGCTCGGACGCGCGTCTCACCGCGACGCTCGACGCGGATCTCGATCAGCCGATCGAGGTGCTCCTCGGCTGCGCGGGCGATCGCACCGACTCGTTCGTGCCGACCGGATCGAGCTTCGCATTCGGTCCCGCCCCCGACGTCGCGCGGCACGTGCGGCTTCGAATTCCCGGGCGCGCGCGTGGGACCACGTCGCAGACGACGATCCCGAACGGCGCCGCGTGGTTCCACGGCGCGGGCGCCGAGTGCGCCGTGCTCGAAGCGCTCGACGTCTCGCCGGTGTCCGCGATCCCCGTCATCTCTCCCGCGACGGGGCCGGTCGCGCCCGACCCGCGGAACAATGAAGAGGAGCTGCAGGCCTCGTTCTGGCCGTGACTCAGGCGCTCTCTCGCGGGCGTAGGCGCGGATGCGACGCGCGTTCGGAACGGCGTCCGTACGCGTTCATCAGCGGCGTGACGGAGATGCCGTGCACGACGATCGACGTCGCGACGGTGAGCAGCGTGAGGCCCGCGAGCCGCTCGGCGATCGGGCGGGGGAGGCCGTGCTCGATCGCGTACGCGAGGTAGTAGAGGGACCCGATCCCGCGGATCCCGAACCAGGCGATGAACGCCTTCTGTCGGTTGTCGCTCCTTCCTCGCAGGAGGCCGAGCGTGACGGCGAGCGGGCGCACCCCGAACAGCAGGATGGGCACGAAGACGAGCACCTCGAGCCGAAGGTACTCTGGACGCAGCATCGCGCCGACCGCGATCACGAGGATCACCTCGGCGATGCGCTCGAGCTGTTCGTTGAACCCGAGGACCATGTGCGCGAGGTACGCGGGCGCCTGCTTCTCGTCCGTCGCGAGGTCTCGGTGCGTCTCGGCGCCGCCGACCGCGGTCACGTCGGGCACCGGGCCGTCTCCTGCCGCGCGCGACTCGATGCGTCGCACCGCATGTCCCGCGGCGAACACCGCGAGGAAGCCGTACGCGTGGAGCAGCACGGCGACCCCGTAGGCGAGCGCGATGAGGCCCAAGGTGAGGAACTCGTCGAGGCCGTACGCCTCTTCGTGCCGACTCCGCAGGTAGACGACCAGCCGTCCGAGCGCGGTCCCGAGGAGCGCCCCGACCGCGAGCCCCGCGCCGACCGCCCACACGACGTCGACGAGGAACCAGCGCAGGTAGTGCGCCCCGACCGGGTGGAGCCCGAGGAGCCCGAGCCCCAACATCACGAAGGGGAACGCCGTACCGTCGTTGAGACCGGCCTCCCCGGTGAGCCCGAAGCGGAGGCGATCGCGATCCCCCGCGTGGCTGACCTGGACGTCGGACGCGAGGACCGGATCGGTCGGCGCGATGACCCCGCCGAACAGCACGGCGGCGCCGAGGGGCATCCCGAGGACCAGCGTCCCGAACGCGGCGACGAGCGCGACCGTCGCGACCATCGACACCGACGCGAGCCGGATCGGCAGGTGCCAACGGTTGTCCGTCACGTTCGGACGCAGCTTCAAGCCCGCGGTGAACAGCGAGAGCAGGACCGCGATCTCGGTGATCCGCTCGAGCACCCTCGCGTGCCGCAGGAAGTCGACGTGCACGAGCCCGAGCACGTGCTGGCCGACGACGATGCCCACCGCGAGATAGAGCACCGACGCGCTGAGCGGCAGCCGCCGGAGCACGGAGCCCGTGAGCGCCATCGAGAGGAGCAGCACCCCGAGGACGACGGTGATGATGGCGAACGACATGGGGCCGGTGTTCGATGCGACAACCGCGCATCCGCTCGGCTATGAACGGAGCATGGCGGTCGGGGCCGGCTTCAAGCTCTACGCGGCGTTCACGGCCGTCGTCGGCGTCGTCGTCACCTTGGTCTGCCTGCCGCTGTTCACCGGGCTCTTCGACGGTGGTTGGGGCGCGCTCGGGTGGATCTTCGTCATCCCAATCGTCGGCGCGCTCGACGTGCCTGCCATCGCTGCGCTCGTCGTGTGGAAGCGGAGCCCGCGCGCGACACCCGTCGCGTGCGCGTTCGCGATCCTCTCGGCCATCGGCACCGGGCTCTCCTCGTTCGTCTTCTTCGCGACGGACGGAGGCGAGGTCACGAGGATGGCCATCGTGCCGCTCGCGTTCTCGATCGTGACCATCGTCGTGTTCGCGCGCGAGCTCCGTCGCACCGGTTCTCGAGAAGGGGGCTGAGCGTCACGCCCGCGCGCGGAGCCACTTCGCGACCGGATCGAACACCACGCGCGGCGCGTCGTCGCCGATGAAGAGATCGGCGTGCGCGTACCAGTCCTCCGGCGTGCCCACGCGCAGCACCTCCTTGTCGGCGCCACCCCACGCGTCGATCGCGGAGAGCGCGCTCCGCTCCGGCACGATGCCGTCGCGGTTCCCGATGACCACGAGCAGCGGCAAGCTCTGCTTCGCGAGCGACTCGGTGACGTTCACCCCACGCAGGATCAGGTCCCGCGCGCCGATCCAGCGCGCGATGTCGTGGTTCGTCCGCGGGTGCGCGTCCTCGACCGTCTGGGCGAGCTCGGCGGCGCACGACAGGTCGACGTGCGCAGCGTTCATGTACGGCGCGAGGAGCCCCGGCACCCGCGCGAGCAAGGGGAGACACGCGCCGGCGATGCGTCGCGTGCCTGCGACCGGGATCATCGCCAGGAGCCGCGGAAGCCGCGCCGGCAACGCGAAGAGCGGCGAGAGGTCGTGCCAGCGCAGCGGTGAGCCGACGGTGACCAACGCCCCCACTCTGGGAGTGTCCGAGAGGGCGAGGTGGGCGTAGGCGATCGAGCCTCCGAGGCTGCAACCGATGACCGAGACCTTGCTCGCCTGCGTCGCCGTGTGCGCGAGGGCCGCGTCGATCGCGGTCGGGACGTCGTGCTCCGCGAGGCTACGGAGCGAAGCGTGCCCCGCGTCGCGGTGCATCGGCTTCGAGGCGCCCTGACGGCGGAGGTTCGCGCACCACACCTCGAACCCTGCTTCGGCGAGGTGCCGCGTGAGCGAGGTGCCGCGCGGATGGAAGCCGAAGATGAACCCGTTCATCCCGTAGCCGGGGACGATGACGACCGGGCGGAGCGTGCGATCGAGGTGCGCCGGGGACCACGTCCGCGCGAGGTGGAGCCGCCAACCGTCACGCGTCTCGGCGTCGTGCTCGTCCCGCGCGAGTCCTTGCTGCGACATCTTCTCGGACAAGGGTGAGGACCGTAGCATCTCGATCGTGCCGGTCATCGCATCCCCACCGAAGAGGAGCGTGCTAGAGACCGACCCGCATGGCAGATCCCGTGGAACGGGTGCGGGCGCTCATCGCGCGGACCTCGTCACCCCACGAAGAAGAAGCGCGCACCTCCGCGGTGATCGCGTGCCGCCTCATCCGTGAGCACTCGCTCGACGTCGTGCAGCGAAGAGAGACGCCGAGCGCCGTGGGTGGCCACGAGGACTTCTGGGTCCGGCAAGAGCGCGAGCAGCGGGCGCGCGCAGCCGACCCGCGACGCGCCGCCGAAGAGCGCGAGCGACAGGCCGCGTTCGAGGAGTGGGAAGAGCGCCAGCGACGCGAACGCGCCGAACGCGAGTAGCCTTCGGGCAATGCGCGAACGGATCGGACTCGTCGAGGCGCTCGGGGTCCGTCCCTTCGGCAAGACTGCGCGCCTCGATCTCCCCTTCTCCTGCGATGACTACGACGGGGTCTCTTTCTCGCTTCGCTGAGGTACCCTCCGCCGTCGTGCAGAGCGAGGTGAAGGGCGTCTGGTTCGTGTCGGCGCGCGCGTGGCTCGAAGAGCGCGGCGTGCTGATGACGGCCGCGAAGCCGCTTCCCCCCGCCGTGCGCAGCGCGCTCCTCGAGCCGATGCCCACCGCGTGGTACCCGGAGGAGACGCTGCAACAGGCGATGAGCGGCGTGCGCGCGACGCTCGCGCGCGACGGCGATCAGTTCATCGACGCGATGGACGGCTGCACCGTCATCGGCACGTCGCGCTTCTTCCGCGCGCTCCTCCGGCTCGCGACCCCGGGCTTCGTCCTGCGACAGGTGCCCGCCATGTGGCGGCACATCCGCCGCGGCGACGCGCACGTGGACGTCGTCGTGGAGGGGGACAGCGCGCGGATCGAGTACTCGGCGTTCCCATTCTTCGGCGACGAGAACTACCGACTCCTCACCGAGGCGAGCCTCCGCGCGGTCGTCCGCACGTGCACCGGCCGGAACCCGAAGGTGACCATCGCGAAGTGGTCCGCCGACGCGCTCACGGTCGACCTCCGCTGGACGGCGCGCCGAACAGCCGCCGAGCCCTGATCGCTCAACCCTTCAGCGGATCGTTCGGGTCGGGATGCGGCACCTGCTTCTCGAACTCGCTCCCCGGATTCTGCGGGATCTCGTTGGGAACGTCGGGCATTCCCGGGGTCGGACTCGGCTGCGGCGGCGTCGGGGTGGTGGGCGGCTGCGATTGCGACATGCGGGTTCGATGTCGCAGGCGGATGAAGGCATCGGAGCCGTGACACGATTGCCGGCGTGCCCGCTGCGCCGCCGCTCGATAGCGCTCAGTACAGCGTCAGCGAGCCGGTGATCGCGTCGATCTTCGACGACTCGTCCGGTCCGATCGCGCAGCAGGTCAGCGTCGCCACGCCGCCGAACTCGGTGTGACCGGCGTCACGGATCAGGTGCGCTTCGATCCCGGCGGCGCGGGCTCGGGCGTGCACGTCGAGGAGCTCCGCCTCGGAGTCGACGCGGACGCAGATCTTCGCGCAGTGCGCGAACAGCCACGTGCGCTCCAGGGCCGAGAGCACGACGGGATCGGCGCGCAACCGTTGGGTGAGGAACGCCATGCTCGCATGCGAGCCCTGCGCGATCTCCTTACCCCGCCGCATTTTCAGATCACGGCGCATGACGATGACCTGCTTGACCATCGACGGAACGCTAAATCACCGCGGGCAATTCTCGAAAGCGTATCGGTCGATTGAACACGGAGGCACGGAGGCACGGAGATCCGAGAAAACAGGCATGAGAGGGGGATGCCGGTCAGTTCGGTCCCTTTGACGCCCCCTGTGCAAAGCACGGGAAGGTGTCCTCCACTGGTGAACGAGGTCGCAGGCAATCGACCGCTGCCGGGGAGTCGGGGAGACGAGAAGGAGTTTCAGAGATCTGCCGATCTCGACTTCCACCAAAACGCCTCCCCGTCTCCCGCCTCCCTGTTTGTTCTCGGAGAGCGGCGACGCGCAGGCAGCGACGCGCGACGACGACGTGTGGGAGACGATCGGAAGACTCTCGACCCCCCGTACCTCCGTGCCTCCGTGTTCAATCCGATCTGCGGCGGGGCAATCGAGAATCACGCTCGGTCATTTAGAGCGCGGAGGCGCGGATCACACCCGTGCGCGCCTCCTCCGAAGTGCTCCCACGGCGAGCGCGACGAGCGTCCATGCCACGAGCCCCGCGCGCGAGCTGCGATGCGAGAGCGCGCACCCGCCACCGTCGTCGGTGCTGCCGGCGCCGGGGACCGCCCCTTGGACGCACACGCCGGTGTCGCACACGAAGCTCGCGCCGCACTGCTCGCTGGCGGTGCACTTGTCGTAGCAGTTGCCGGTCGACGGATCGCAGCGGTATGCGCCGCACGCCTTGAGCGCGCCGTCCTTCGGCTGCGAGCCCAGGCCGTCGGGCGTGCACGTCGCCGCGCTCTCCGGGGTGCACGCACCGGCCGTGCAGGTGAAGCCCGCCGCACAGTCGGCCGCGGCGGCGCACGTGGTCTTGCACGCGCCGTCGCCGCAGACGTACGGGCTGCAGCTCTTCTTCGTCGTGCTCGGCTTGCAGGCGCCCATGCCGTCGCAGCGCGGCGCCTCGAGCACATCGCCGAGCTCGCACTTCGCGGGCCCGCACGTCGTCTCGAAGCCCGCAGCGAACGACGTGCACTTCACGCGATCTCTGCCGCCGTCGCACGAGAGCGCCTTGCAAGCGTCACCGCCGCCGTTGAAGCACGCCGTCCTCGCGCCGTGGGGCGCGCCCGTGATGGCCGCGCATTTGCCCTCGTTGCCCGCGACGTCGCACGCTTCGCACTGACCCGTGCACGCGCCGTCGCAGCAGACACCGTCGACGCAGAATCCGGACGCGCAGTCGGCGGCCGCCTTGCAGGGAATGCCCGCCTTCGGGACGCACGCATTCTCGAAGCAGCGGTAGCCGCTCCCGCAGTCCGCTTCGACGGTGCATGTGGTCTTGCACTCGTTCGTTCCGCACACGTACGGCGCGCAGGCCTTCGTCGGCGCGGCGCCACAGTTCCCGGCGCCATCGCAGTACGACGGGAGCGTCGCGACGCCCGCTTCGCACTTCGGCGTCGTGCACGTGGACGAGACGCCAGGCCACGCGGCGCACTTGGTGGTGTCGGCGCCGTCGCAGGTCGACTGGCAGACCCCGGCTCCGCCGCACGCCGGTCGGGTTCCGCGCGGCTTGCCGACGACGCCCACGCAGCTGCCGATCTTGTCGGCGACGTTGCAAGCTTCGCAGATGCCCGAGCATGCCTTCGTGCAGCAGACGCCATCGGCGCAGAAGCCCGAGCCGCACTGAGCGGCGTTGTCGCACGCGGCACCGAGCGGACGAGAGCAGGTCCCCACGGCGTTCGCGTTGCAGACCGTCGGCGCGGCGCAGCTGTCGACGGTGCAGCACGCACCGTTGACGCAGTAGCCAGAGGCGCACTCCGTGCCGTCGATGCAGACGCTGCCGATGGTCCCGGTGGTCTTGCAAAGACCGCCGCTGCAGAAGTAGTTGAGCGCGCAGTCGGCGTTGTCGGTGCAGCCCACCCGGCACGTGCCGCCGACGTCGCACTTGTACGCGCCGCAGCTCGCCGCGCTCACGGTGACGCAGGAGCCCACGCCGTCGCAGTACTGCGTCGGGTTGAGCGTCGTGCCGGTGCAGGTCTGCGCGGAGCAGACTGTGCTGGTCGGCTGCGGAGCACTGCACTTCGTGGGATCGGAGCCGTCGCAGACCGCGGCGCACGTGCCCGTCCCGGCGCATCGCGTGCGCGTGCCGTGCGGGGCGCCGCTCACCGTCGTGCAGGTGCCGGCCTTCCCCGAGACCGCGCACGACTCGCACTGCCGATTGCAGGCAGTGTCGCAGCAGACGCCATCGACGCAGTTGCCGGTCGCACACAGGTTTGCGGTCGCGGCGGTGCACGCTGCTCCGTAGGGCTGCTTGCACGTGCCCTTGGAACCGACGACGTCGCAGCGCTCGCCGCCGCTGCAGCTGCTCGTGTTGCAGCACGTGAGGTTGACGCAGGTGAGCCCGGGCTGACAGTCGGTGGTGGCCGCGCACCCCGCGCCCGAGAGCCCCGCGCTCACGCATTTGTTGGCGGAGCATTTGTAGCCCGTCGCGCAGTGCGCGTTGTCCGTGCAGTCGAGCCG
>JBKJQC010000736.1:0-4741 GCA_046593995.1 Polyangiales bacterium | reverse complement strand
GTTCGCGAGGCACCCGACCGGAGCCCCCGACGCCATGTCCGCGCAGTCGCCGGAGGACCTGATCGAGTCCGCGTATCGGTTCCTCCTCTCGGACGCGATGGCGTTCGGGCGCAACGCGCGCATCCAGCTCGAGCACGGCAGCGAGGATCAGAGCGACGAGCATTACCGCACGGTGGCCTTCTGGTACGGCGTGCCGCACGCGTGCCTCGTACCGACCGACGCCGTTCACGTCGGCGATCCGAGCGACGAGGCCGCGCACGCGTTCGTCGCGCCCGAAGCCTCGGAGCCGGAGACGGTGGAGAGCCGCTACGAGCTCGGCGTCGATCACCTGGGCGGCGTGGAGATCTACCCCGCGACCAGCGACGTCGGCCGGAACACGACGGGCACGACCGAGCTGACGCTCGCGATCGATCCCAACAACTTCGGCGTGCTCCTCCGCAGGAAGCTCGACCAGTCGTTCGTCGATCAGCGCGCCGAGGTGTTCGTCGCAGACGATCGGCTGGAAGCGCCGTTCGTCTCGGCGGGCATCTGGTACCACGCCGGATCGAATCGCGCCGTGTACGGGTGGACCAGTGGCACGACCGAGACGACGAACGCGCCGCCCGAGATCTGGACGAGCAACCGCCGCTTCCGCGACGACGAGCTGATCATCCCGCGCGTGTTGACCGAGGGGCGGAGCAAGATCCGCCTGCGCATCGTGCCCGTCGGAACGCCTCGGCCCGCCCTGCCGGAAGAGCCGACGCCGGAGCGCGTGTGGAGCGCGTTCCGTTACACGGCGTACTCGTGGTTGCTGCCGCCCCCCTGAGACCGCCGACGTACCCGCTGCGGTGCTACCATGGCGGTATGCCGACCCAGAAGACCAGCGTCGCCCTCGGCAAGGAGGAGCTCGCCGCTGCGAAGAAGACGGCCGCCGCCGAGGGCACGAGCCTGTCGGCGTTCCTCACCAAGCTCGTCCGAGACCACGTCGAGCAACAGCGACGATTCGACGCGATGGCTCGCTTCCTCGGCAAACACGCGCCCGGGTTTCGCCTCACCGCGAAGGCGAGGGCCTCCGTCGAGGCCGAGTGGACGGCGCCGCTCGAGCCCGTTCGCCGTCGCGCGCGACGAAGGCGCAGCGACGCGTGATCGTGTTCGACACGGGCGCGCTCATCGCCCTCGAGCGACGACGACAGCGGATGCTGGAAGTGCTCGCCTCGGCGCGACTCGCGAAACGGCCGATCCTCGTGCCGGGTGCGGTCGTCGGCGAATGGTGGCGGGGACGCACCGATCGCCGCGAGGCGATTCTCGCGAGCGTTGCGGTGGTGCCGCTGGACGAGCAGCTCGCGCGCGCGTCGGGGGAAGCTTTGGCGGCCGTGGCCGATGCGACGCTCGTCGACGCGGTCGTGATGACGCTCGCAGCGCAGCGCGGCGCCGTCGTGTACACGTCGAACGTCGACGACCTCGAGCTCTTGCGGTCGTTCTACCCGGGCGTGCGTGTGCTCTCGGCGTAGATACGTGCGCTCAGAAGTTGAGGTACGTCGTGTCCTTCAACCCGCGCTCGTACTCCGCCAACAAGCGCATGCCCTCGGTGGGCTTGAGCTTGTCCTGCTTGATGACTGCGTCGACCTGGGCCTTCATGCGCGTCGCGAGGTCGTGCGTCTCGTACTGCGTCATCTTGAGGACCTCGCTGATCGAGTTCCCGGAGATGGTCTCTTCGAGGTAGTAGCCAGTCTCTTCGTCCTCGTCGAGGAAGACGTGGACCTCGTTCACGCGGCCGAACAGGTTGTGGATGTCCCCCATGATGTCCTGATAGGCACCCGTGAGGAAGATCCCGATGTAGTACGGACCTTCGCTCCGCGAGACGTGATGGAGCGGGATGGTGTCGCGCTCGGGGTTCTCGCGGTCGATGAACTTCGCGACCTTGCCGTCGGAGTCGCAGGTGATGTCGACCAGCGTCGAGTGGACGGTCGGCCGCTCGTTGAGGCGGTGGATCGGCGCGACGGGGAAGAGCGCGCCGAAGGCCCAGTGATCGAGGAGCGACTGGAACACCGAGAAGTTACAGATGTGCTGGTTCTGGAGCTTCTGATCGATGTCCACGAGATCGTCGGGGATCTCGCTCGGGTCCATCGTCTTCAGCATCTCGCGGATGCGCTCGAAGATCTTCCAGTAGCTCGTCTCGACGGTGGCCTTCACGTCGAGCTCGAGGAGGCCGACCTCGAAGAGCTTCTCGGACTCCTCCTTGATCTGGAGGAGGTCGTGCCAGGTCTCGTTGAGCGTGCGCTCGGAGAGGTTCTCGGCGACCTCGTTCACCGACCGGATCAGCTTGTGGTCCTTCGCCTCGAGCGGCGAATCGCGCGTGCTCCGTTCGACCGAGCCGAACGCCTCGACGACGAGCATCGCATGGTGGGCCACGATCGCGCGACCGGACTCGCTCACGATGTGGGGGTGCGGGACGCGCTCTTCGTCGCAGATGTCCGCGATGTTCCAGACGATGTCGCGCGCGTACTCCTCGACGGAGTAGTTCATCGACGCGTCGGACGTCGAACGCGAGCCGTCGTAGTCGACCGCGAGGCCGCCGCCGACGTCGAGGAACTCGACCGGGTGCCCGAGGCGGCGGAGCTTCGCGTAGTAGCGCGCGGCCTCGCGGACGGCGCGCTTGATGATGAGGATGTCGGGGACCTGGGAGCCGATGTGGAAGTGAACGAGCTTGAACGCGTTCACCATCCCGGCGTCCTTGAGGTACGCCGCGGCTTCGAGGATCTCGCTGGTGGTGAGGCCGAACTTCGCGCGCTCGCCGCCCGACTCCGCCCACTTGCCCGCGCCGCGCGCGACGAGGCGGACGCGCACGCCGATCTCCGGCTCGACGCCGACTTCCTTGGCGATGCGGATGATCGCCTTCACCTCGGAGAGCTTCTCGGCGATGAGGATCACCTTCTTGCCGAGCTTGCGGCCGAGGAGCGCGATGCGGATGAACGCGTCGTCCTTGTAGCCGTTGCAGACGATGAGCGACTCGTTGTCGGTGTGGACGGCGAGCCCGGCGAAGATCTCCGGCTTGCTCCCGACCTCGATGCCGTAGTGGAACGGGCGCCCTGCCTCGAGGATCTCTTCGACGACCTCGCGGAGCTGGTTCACCTTGATCGGGAAGACACCGCGGTAGTTGCCGCGGTACTTGTTCTCGGCGATCGCGCGGTTGAACGCCTCGTTCAGGACGCGCACGCGGTGGTGCAGGATGTCCTGGAAGCGGATGACGAGCGGCGCCTTGAGCCCCTCGTCCTTGATCGCGGCCTGGACGACGTCCATCAGCGCGACCTTGCCGCCGCGCTGTTGCAGCGGGGCGACCGTGACCTGGCCTTGGGCGTCGACGTCGAAGTAGCCGCCCCCCCAACGGTCGATCATGTAGAGCTCGCGCGCGTCGTCGACGCTCCACGAGTCCTGATCGTTTGCGGCAGGGTGATCGGACGGGAGGGCGGAGGCCGGCTCGTTCATCTTCGGGGCCATAGCCGTATGCGAATGCGGCGACGCGTCAAGCGACGAACGTGTGCCGGCGCGCGTTCACCCCGGGACCGGAGACGATTCCGCCGTCGCGCCCGGACGAAACGGCCGGCGCCGGACGCGCTCAGGGCCCTGCAGGTCCGTTTCTCTCGCCGCCCATGGCCCCCCCCGCGTCGTCCGCGGCCGCCGCTCACGGTGGGCGACGGAGACCGACGGGGGCGGCCGGACGCCTCGCCGAGCCGGCATGGCATGAATGGCAGTATGTTTTTTCGGAGCTCGACCACGACGCGGTGCGCGTCGCCGTGACAGAATCCGCGCGTGTCGGACCGGAAGCTCGTGCTCGTGATGGTCGGTCTCCCCGCCCGCGGGAAGACGGCGATCGCCCGCAAGATCTCGCGCTACCTCTCGTGGCTCGGCTACCGATCGCGGCTGTTCAACGTCGGGAGCTACCGGCGCGCGCGGTACGGCGCAGCGCAGCCCGCGTCCTTCTTCGACCCCGACAACGACCAGGCGCGCGAGGCGCGGCGGCGCGTGGCCACGGAGGCCATCGAGGATCTCCTCCAGTGGCTCGCGCGGGAGGGCAACGTCGGGATCTACGACGCCACGAACACCGTGCGGAGCCAGCGCCGGATGATCGTCGAACGCTGCGATGCCGCCGGCGCGGACGTCGTCTTCGTCGAGTCGATCTGTCGTGACGCGGACACCATCGAGACGAACATCCGCGAGACGAAGCTGCTCTCCCCCGACTACGAGGGCGCGAACCCGGAGGAGGCCGTCGCCGACTTCCAAGCGCGCATCGGCCACTACGAGCGCGTCTACCAGGAGGTCGACGAGGAGGACGGGCCGTTCATCAAGCTCGTCGATCTCGGACGCACCGTCGTCGCGCACCGGATCAACGGAGACATCCAGGGACGGCTCGTGAAGTTCCTCCTCAGCACGCACGTCACCCGGCGCGTGGTCTGGCTGAGCCGTCACGGCGAATCGCTGTGGAACCTCTCGGGACGCATCGGCGGCAACCCGGGCCTCTCGACGCGTGGCGAAGGGTACGCGCGCGCGCTCGCGCGGTTCCTCGTCGAGCGCTCCGATCCCGAGAAGCGCCCGCTGTCTCAGGGTGGGGCGCAGGACGACGAGGCGCCCCCCTCGTCGAACCGGTTCCCTGCGGAGCGACGCGAGCCGCTCGTCTGGACGAGCACGCTCGACCGCTCGATGCGCACGGCGCGCCACCTCCCCTGGACGAAGCACTCGCTCCGCGCGCTCGACGAGATCCACG
>JBKJQC010000731.1:0-10328 GCA_046593995.1 Polyangiales bacterium | reverse complement strand
GGACACGCCACCCGTGCTCGAGAGCCAAGAGGCGTCCATCTCCCAGATGACGGGCTCGATCCCGCTGCCGCTCAGACAGCGCGCGACGGGGCTGCCGCAGACGCCGCCCTATCCGGGCAGCGTGCAGCTCACGAGCGAGCAGCTGCGCGTGCAGCTGACGTACGTGATCACGAACCTCGAGGATCGCTCGATCACCGTCTCTCTGCTCGTCGATGGATGGAACGAGTTCCACTACTACCTGCCGCAGGTACGCGTGGTGGACGACGAGGTCATCGAGGACCGCTCGCCGGTGCACCGGCTGATGATCCTTCCCCCGAAGGCGCGGATCCCCGGGACGGTCTCGTTCGACGACTTCG
Organism: Polyangiales bacterium; assembly: GCA_046593995.1. GTDB lineage: Bacteria > Myxococcota_A > Polyangia > Polyangiales > JADJMO01 > JALHOE01. The sequence continues at coordinate 9,972 of JBKJQC010000731.1, read as the reverse complement.
AGCGCATGGCGATGGCGCTCGCCGCGATCGAAGGCGGGGTGCCGAACCCGTTCCACGCGCTCGAGCCCTCGACGAAGCTGCGCGAGGATCCCCTGACCGCGCGCTTCGTGCCGCAGGTGATCAGCGGCATCACGGGCTTCGATGTGTCGCTCCGTGCCCGCGAGGCCGCGCGCATCGCCGTGGAGGCTACGGTCGAGATCGTCGACCTCTCGGAGTGGCTCGTCCCCGAAGGAGAAGCGTCGACGAACACTGGGCGCGACAGCGGTCGGCGCCAATTCGAGATTGTGCTCCCCCGAGCGGGGTGAGCCGTAGAATCGTCACCCGAGCGCAGGTGCGTTCAGGATAGCGTGGAGGCTCGCGTGAACGCGCCCTCCGCAGTCCCTCCGTCGCGCTTCTTTCCGGCGCCGAGCGTTCCGTTCGACACCGAGATCGCCGTGGTCGCGGCGTCGAACGTGCCGTTCCACGACGGGGACGAGCCTGGCCTGATCTTCATCGCCGTCGAAGATGCGCCGCAGAGCCCGCGCTTCGCGTTGGTACGCGACGACGTCGCGCTCGATGCAGCGGAAATCGTCCGTCGCGTCGTCGATCGCCTGCGCTGGACCTCGCCGCCCGGGGTGCCCGCGCAGCGTGCCGTGCTCGTCGAATCGCGCGCTCTCGCCGATCGCATCGGGGACGAGCTGCGCGCGGCCGGCATGTTGCGCAGCGAGCTCACGTTCTGGTGCTCACCGGCGGCGGAGCTCGCGAAGGGCGAGCGGCTCGATCTCGAGGCGCTCGTGGGGGACGACGCGTGGCGCACGTGGGCCAACGTCGAGCGCGAGATTCTCGGCGAGGCGCTCGCGCCAGCCCAGCTGACCGAGGCGCAGCTGGATCGCTCGGTGCAGTTCAAGCGGCGTCAGCAGCGCGAGACGCCATCGATTCGTCGCTTCGTCGCGCGTGCACCGAACGGCCGTCCCGCAGGGATGATCGGCTACGCGCCGTTCGGCGACTGCGACATGGGCGTCGGCGCACCGGGCGTGCTCGCGCGATTGCGCGACGTCGCCGTGCTCCCTTCGATGCGACGAAGGCGGTGCGGCATGTCGCTCCTGCGCACCGTCGCCGCGCGCGCCATCGAGGAGTGCGGCGCGACCCAGATCCTGATCTGCGGCGCGAGCGACGGCGCGCCGGGAGCGCTCTATCGCAGGGTCGGCGCGCGCGACATCGGTCGTTGCGCGATGTTCACCTTCACCGGCTGAGCGGTTCCCATGCCTGGGCGTCGGCCCTATGCTCTCGGCAGTCTCGCCGATGTCCAACACCGACCGTCTCCGCTGCGATGTGCTCGTGATCGGCTCCGGGATCGCCGGTCTCACCTTCGCCCTCGAGGCGTCGCGCTGGGCCGACGTGATCGTCGTCACGAAGCGCTCTTCCTCCGAGTCGAACACCAAGTACGCGCAGGGCGGCATCTCGGCCGTGCTCTCCCCGGAGGACTCCTACGACGAGCACGTGAAGGACACGCTCGTCGCCGGCGCCGGCCTCTGCAAAGAGGACGTCGTCCGGCGGATCGTCGAGGACGGTCCCGCCCGGATCAAAGGTCTGCAGGATCTCGGCGTCACCTTCGACGCGCGGCAGCCCGACACCGGCGGGCGACACTCGGCGTTCGAGTCGGGGGAGCTCGATCTCGGGCGCGAGGGTGGCCACAGCAAGCGACGGATCGTCCACGCCGGCGACATGACCGGTCGCGCCGTCGAGGCGGCGCTGCTCCGCGCGTGTCAGGCGTCGCCGCGCGTCCGCATGCTCGAAGATCACATGGGTGTGGATCTGATCACGCCCTCGCGCTTCGGCGGACCGGATCGCTGCGTCGGCGCGTACGTCCTCGACTGCGAGTCCTCACCGGATGCGGTGCGCGTCGCGTCCGAGGGCGCGCGGCCTGCGCGGGTGCTCTCGATCACCGCGCACGCGACGGTGCTCGCCACCGGCGGCGCCGGGAAGGTCTACCTCTACACGTCGAACCCCGACGTCGCGAGCGGCGACGGCATCGCGATGGCGTACCGCGCCGGAGCGGTCGTCGCGAACATGGAGTTCTTCCAGTTCCACCCGACCTGCCTCTACCACCCGCAGGCGAAGTCGTTCCTCATCAGCGAGGCGCTCCGCGGCGAGGGCGCAGTGCTCCGCGCCCTCGACGGCACGCCCTTCATGAAGAAGTACGATCCGCGCGCCGACCTCGCGCCGCGTGACATCGTCGCCCGCAGCATCGACGCCGAGATGAAGAAGACCGGCGCGGAGCACGTGCTGCTCGACATCACCGACAAGAAGCCGGACTTCGTCCGATCGCGCTTCCCGAACATCTACGCCGAGTGTCTGCGCTGGGGGTTCGATCTCACGAAGGCGCCGATCCCCGTCGTGCCGGCCGCCCACTACATGTGCGGAGGCGTCGCGGCCGACGTCGACGGACGGACGAGCGTGCCGTGGCTCTACGCCATCGGCGAGGCCGCGTGCACGGGTCTGCACGGCGCGAACCGGCTCGCGTCGAACTCGCTCCTCGAAGGGCTCGTCATGGGGCATCGCTGCGCGAAGCGCCTCGAGGAGAAGATGAGCGATCGCTCGCAGCGCCCCGCGATCCCCGACGTGCCGCCGTGGGACGCCGGTGAAGCGGCAGCCTCCGACGAAGCCGTCGTCGTGACGCAGAACTGGGACGAGCTCCGCCGCGCCATGTGGAACTACGTCGGCATCGTTCGTACGTCGAAGCGCCTCCAGCGCGCCGCGAACCGCATCGCGATGCTGCAGGACGAGATCCGCGAGTACTACTGGGCGCACCTCGTCACGCGCGATCTCCTCGAGCTGCGCAACCTCGCGACGGTGGCCGAGCTGATCGTGAAGTGCGCGAGCGCCCGCCGCGAGAGCCGCGGCCTGCACTTCATCCTCGACTACCTGCAGACCGATCCGCGCCTCGCGCGCGATACGCTCGTCCGTCGCGGGATGCCGGCCACGCTCGAGGGCATCTGACCGACGCGATGGCGGACGCAAACGCGACGAACGGCCCTCCGCCTCGACTGCCGGTCCCTTGGGCGTGCGCGGTGCTCATCGCAGGCTCGGTCGTCGTGTTCGCCGCGAGCAGGTACGCCCTCGTGCGCTTTCCGCCACGCTCGCCGCAGCAGCAGCTCGATCTGCTGTTGAAGTTCGGCGCGCTCTACGCGCCGAGCGTGCGCGAAGGGCAATGGTGGCGACTCGTGAGCTATGCGTTCGCGCACGGTTCGCTGATCCACCTCGCCTTCAACATGTTCGCGGCCACTGCGCTCGGCGTACCTCTCGAGCGCCGCATCGGCAGCGTACGCTTCGCGCAGCTCACGCTCGTCACCTGCCTCGGCTCCGCCGCGCTGATCACCCTCTTCCCGCGTGGCCACGTCGCCCCGACCGTCGGCGCCTCGGGCGTGATCTTCGGATGGGCCGCCGCCCTCCTGTTCCTGCTCTCGCGCGACCAGGTGCGTGAGCTCGGGAAGATGTTGCTCTTGAACGTCGTGATCAGCCTGATGCCCGGTGTGAGCTGGCAGGGACACCTCGGCGGGTTCTTGTTCGGCCTCCCTTGCGGGCTGTTGCTGCGCATGGACCCCGCGCGCTTCTCGACGCGCATGCCCCCGCTCGCGGCGGCTGCGGCGGCGTTGGCCGTGTGGGGGGCCTACCGCGCGGGGTGAGGGCGAGCGTCGCGTCCCTCACTCGGCTACGCGCGTCATCGAGCTCCGCCCTGACGCCGAGTGTTACGCTCGGGCGGCATGGGCGATCCGAGCACCGACGACACGATGCTCGCCGAAGGGGTGGCGACGAGTCAGTCCGGCGAGGTCGCGACCGTGATCGCGAATCGCTATCGCCTGCTCGCGCTCGTCGGCCGCGGCGGGATGGGCGTCGTGTACCGCGTCCGCGACGAGGTGCTCGACGAGGTCGTCGCGTTGAAGATGCTCCGGCGCGAACTGTTGGGGTCGAGCGACGCGATCGCGCGCTTCGTTCAGGAGGTGAAGCTCGCGCGCAAGGTGACCCACCCCAACGTGGCCCGTACCTTCGACATCGGCGAGCACGAAGGGGGCCGGTTCCTCACGATGGAGTGGATTGCCGGCGAGTCACTCGCGGCGCACCTGGCGAAGGGCGCGTGCACGTCGGCCGACGCGGTTCGCTTCGCGGCGAGCATCTGCGCGGGCGTCGCCGCGGCGCACGCAGTCGACGTGATCCACCGTGACTTGAAGCCGGAGAACGTGCTGCTCGCGTCCGACGGACGCGTCGTGGTCACCGACTTCGGCATCGCGCGCGGCAGTGCCAGCGCGAACCTCACCGAAGGGATCGTCGGGACGCCCGCGTACATGGCGCCGGAGCAACTCGAGGGAAAGCGCGTCGACGCGCGGACCGACGTCTACGCCATCGGAGAGATATTCTACGAGATCCTCACCGGGATGCGCGCGTGGCCCGGCGAGCAGCCGTTCGTGGTCGCCGTCGCCAAGCTGCGCGATGCGACGCCCGATCCGCGGCGCGTCCGCGCGACCGTACCCGACGCGCTCGCCGAGATCGCGATGCGCTGCATGGAACGAGACCCGGAGCGCCGTCCTGCGAGCGCCGCGGATGTTCTCGCGGCGCTGTCCTCCGTCGCGCGCTCGCCGCTCCCGAGCGTCGTGCCGACCGACGTACCGCGTCGGTCGACACCGGCGGTGACCACGCTCGCCGTTCGCTCGTTCGAGAACCGCGGGGACCCCGCCGACGACGACATCGCGCGCGGCCTGTCCGAGGACGTGCTCGACACGCTCTCGACCGTGCCTGGCCTTCGGGTCCGCTTCGCCCCGGCGACGGAGCTCGACGCCCGCGCGCTCGGCCGCGAGCTCGGCGTCGACGTCGTGCTCGAAGGCACCCTGCGCCGCGACGAGGACGAGGCGCGGCTGAGCGCGCGCGTGGTCTCCGTGGTCGACGGTTTCCAGGTCTGGGCGCGCAGGTTCGTGGCGCCGCGCGCGAAGCTCCTCCGCGTGGCGGACGACGTTGCAATGGCGGTGGCGGAGGCGCTGGCGGCGCACGTCGCTGTGCCACGTCGCTCCGCGATCGACCCCCTCGCAGTCGACAGCTACCTGCGCGCACGCGACGCCATGCGACGGGTCTGGTTCCAGCCCGAGTCCGACGTCGGTGCCATCGCGAGCCTGTTCGACGACGCGCTTTCGCGTGCCCCCGACGAGCCGACGTTCCTCGCGGCGTCCGCGGTGTGCCTCTGTCGGGGGACGACGCCGAGGCTCTCGCTGGCGCTCGAACGCGCCGAGCGCGCGATCGCTCTCGCGCCCCACCTCGCCGACGCGTGGTTGGCGCTCGCCAGGGTCCGCATCGAGCACGGCGACACGCTCGGCGCCATCGCACCGGCGGCCGAGGCCTACCGACGCGGACCGTCCCTCGCGGAGCCGGTGGCCTTCCTCGGGACGGTGTTCGACGACTGCGGACCGCTCGACGCCGCGCGACACTACCTCCGGCGAGCGTGCGAGATCGATCCGGAGAGCACGGCCGCGATCACGCTCGCGCGCGCGCACTACATGCTCGGCGAGCTCCACGACGCGCGGCATCGATTGTCGCTCGGTTCGCCTTCGACGCTGCTCATCCGGGCGACCGCCGCATGTCGTTTCGGCCTCTGGTCGCGCGATCCCACGTGGGTGCCCGCCGAGGCTCCGGCGTTCGCGACGTTCGCGCTGCCGCGCGTCCTCTTCGAGCTCGCGACGACCGGTGCAGCGTCGGCCGAGACACTCTCGGCATTCCGCAGCTTGGCCGGCGGGACGCGGCCTGGCCGCTTCCGACGATTCCTCTCGCAGATCGCGGTCGAGGTCGCGGTCGCAACGAATGATCCCGGCGTGTTCGACTTGCTCTCCGCATCGGTCGACGCCGGCACCTCGGACCTCTCCTGGCTCGAGCGGTGCCCGTTGTTCGGGCCGCTGCGTAGCGATCCACGGTGGGGGCCGCTGCACACCATCGTCGCAGGACGCGCGCAGGCGCTCCGCGACGAGCTCGAGCGAGAGCGCATGCGGTGAGCGATACCCCCGGAGTTGCGCGTGAAAGGCGTCGAACGAGGTGCCGTGCTGGGAGAGGTGGGTCTCGCGCTTCGTGTTCGCGGCGAGGGCTCACGAGAACTCGATCTGCGGCCAGCGCTCGCGCGCGCGCTGCAGCTCGTCGGGGGGCACCGGTGAGCTCTGCAGCACGACGCGCGTGAGCTGCGGCAGCGAGCCGAGCTCGTCGGGCAGCGACCGCAGGCAGGTGTTCGCCAAGCCGAGTGTCTTCAGGTTCCTCAGGCGAACGATGTCCGGTGGGATCTCGGTGATGCCGGTCGCACCGAGGATCAGGACCTCGAGCGACACGAGCTCGAACACCGCGTCGGGTATCCGATCGAGGGCCGCGTTCATGCTCAGCCAGAGTTGCTTCAGGCCGTGGAGGCCCCGCAGATCGTTCCAGTCGTGGAGGTGTACGCCCTCGAGCTGCAGCTCCTCGAGCCCGAGCTCCGAGAGCCAGCTCGGAAGGTGCGTGACTGCGGTGTACCCGAGCGCGAGGCGTCGCAGCCTGAGCGAGGACATCGAGGGGGGGAGCTCGCGGAGCGGGTTGCTCTGGAGGCCGAGCACGCGCAGCGACGCGAGCCTCCCGAGCGCGCTCGGGGGCTCGGTGGAGCGGTTGTACGCGAGGTGAAGCTCTTCGAGCCCGTGCAGCTCACCGATCGCTTCGGGGAGCGCGGCGAGGAGGTTGCCACCGAGGTCCAACGAGCGGAGGTTCTTCAGCGCTCCGATTCCCTCGGGAACCTGCTCGAGCTTGTTGCCCGAGAGACTCAGCTCCTCGACGCGCGTGCACTCGAACAACGCGTCGGGCAGCTTCCCCACGAGCTTGCCGTTCAGGTTGAACCGAGTCCCGCGGGGCGTCTCGAACGCCTTGGGCCGAGTCTCGCGATACGTGCGTCGGGACCACGACTCGTACCAACTGAGAAACGTGTGCTGCACCGGCTCGCCATCGCGCAGGAAATACTGCGGGCAATATCCGAGCTCACCGCCCGTCCAGACCTTGCCGCGTTGCTCGCCGCTCACGACCAGGTACGTGATCCACCCGCAGCCGTCGTCGCAGAGCGCGACGAGCCCTGGCACGGCCTCGCCGTCACCGACGAACGCGTAGGGGTCGACCCCCGACACGCGCCTCTTCATCACCCGTCGCGCGTGCGCGCTCCGGAAGGGAAAAGGACCATCGAGGAACGCGTCGCTCGCTTTCGCGAGCGGAAGCAGCCCGTAGCTCGGCCCCGCCCCGCCATCCGCAACGCGCGAGAGGAACCCGCGATACGCGGCGGGGAGGCGCACGCCATGTCGCGACTCGAACCCGCACAGCGTGCGCTCGGTCGCGGGCGGGGCGAGTCGATACTCATGAACCTCCGCGCCGAATACCGCTCGAAAGGGATCGCGCTCCGCGAGCTCCCGCACACGCAGGGCAATCGTCTCGAGGCGAGTCGTGATCCCGGACGCGTGCGACATCGAACAGGCGGAGCCTCGCGGACATCAGACGGCCCGTGCAACTACCAAATGGCAAGCGACGCGCCGCCCGCGGCGGCTCAGAGGTTCGTCTCGCTCATCGCGTCGAGATCCGCGAGCCCGAGCACGCTCGGCCGGCGGATGCTGCCATCGCTCGCGGTCAACGACGCCTGGCAGGGACCGCGGACCATCTGTCGCGTGATCATCTTGTAGACGCGCGCGCGGAGGACCGCATCGCACGCGAAGGGATGCGACACGAACCCGGGCGCGGCGTCCCAGCGGAACGAGGGGTCCATCCGCGCGACGGAGACGACGGCGATGCTCTCGGTCTGCCGCGCGAACGCGTAGCGCCACGGGGTGTCGCGCAGGTACATGTCGCGATCCGTCAGGAGCACGACGAGCTCGTCGCTGCTCCGCGTGGGATACTTCGCGGCGACGGCGGCTTCGAGCTCCTCGGCGACGAGTTGCGCGCGCGCTGGATCCAAGAAGCGAGGCTCGAAGGGGAGGGGGGCGTCGACCCGCGCCGCCACCCCGAGCCGCCGATAGCGCTCCGCGACCTGCTCCACGTCGAGGCTGCGAAGCGGGGCGAGCGCGACGAAGCGCAGGTGGGGTGGCGCTCTGCGGCAGGCGCCGGGGAGGTCGGGCAAGCGCGAGGGGATGAGCGTCGCCGAGCCATGCGCGAACGTCGCGCCCGATCCGAAGACCAGCGCGGACGACGTCGTCGCGACCAGCAGGGTGATGACGGCGCCGCCGAGGTGACGGCCGTAACGTCGCGTCAGCGCTCGAGCGTCGCGGGGAATCTTGGCGATCGCCGAACGGTGCGCGCGGTACGGCGCGAGCTCTTCGGACGGCTCGGTGATCGCGGCGTCGGACGGCTCGACATCGGAGAGCGCGGGCAGCGCGGCTTCGCCGAGCGGACCGACGCGGAGCGGCAACGCCTCGCCGCGGTACAGACGTCCGAGCCACGCGAGTCGACGCGCGAGCACGACGACCGCGGTGACGCTCACGATCACGGACAGCGCGGCCGAGACCCGCGTGATCCACGGGACGTGCGCATGGAGATGGACGGCGTCCGCGCCGTAGCGCGCCGACACCGCCGCGAGCGCCATCCACAGCGCGGCGGGTGCGAGCGCGAGGACGTTCGCGTCGAGGGGCGCATCGTCGCGTTTGCGCATCGCGAACGTCATCGCTGCGAACGACAACGCCATGGTGAATGCCATCAACCCCGAACCGGCGAACTGCAAGTGCTTCGTGGCGTACGTCGCGCCGAGGACGGCGCGCGCGATCGCGAACCCCGGAATGATGACGGACAACGCGACGAGCGCGGCGCTCGCTGCGAGCGGCCCGTCGGCCACCTCCCGCGTGCGTGAGCGCAGGCACGTCGAGGCGAGCAACGACCCGAGCACCAACGCACCGCCGAGCACGTACGACAGCGAGGTCATCGCCTCGGCCCCGACGAACGCAACCGGCCAGAACGAGAGCCGCGCGATCGCGCCGACCGCACTGCGGGATGGGACGAAGCGCGCTGCGAGGAATGACCTCGCGGAACGCGCGCTCATCGCCGCCGGCGGAGCGCGGAGGCGCGCCTCGTCGTGACGCCCACCAGGACGAGCGCGAGGGCGAGAAAGGAGCTCGCGGGCGTCGCCCCCTTGCGGCGCGTGCTCATCGCGCACGAGCTCTCTTCTTCCGGCGGGGGAAGCGCGATGCACTTCCGGTTCGGGACGTCGCACGCAAAGCCGCTGACGCAGTCGGCGCTGGTCCGGCAGTCCGCGGCGCACAGGCCGAAGGCCGGCTCGCAGACATAAGGCGAGCAGTCGATCTGCTGGACGCTGTCGACCGGGCACGCGACGCCCGCCGCGAGGCACGTCGCCGCACCGACGGCCTTCGACGCACCGACGCAACGGTTCGGCTCGCAGAGGGTCCCCTTGGTGGCGCCGACGCACTTCCCGGTGCCGTCACAGGTTCCGACGCACGCGTTCGCGGGCCCGCATTCGGCGCGAAAGTCCACGCCCGCGGGCGTCGGGACGCAGCGCCCGGGCGAGGTCGCGAGCGAGCACGAGTGGCAGCGCTGGTTGCACGCGGAGTCGCAGCAGATCCCTTCGACGCAGAAGCCGGAGTCGCAGTCCGACGGCTTCGAACAGCGCCGAAAGCTCTCACCGACGACGATCGACTGGGGCGCTTGCGGAGCCGCGACGTCGATGCCCGAGTCGTCGGGGTAGAACGACGCGCCCGCATCGCCGCACGAGCCCTCCCAGATGCGATCGCAGTATCCGTCGAGGCCGCGCTTCTTCTCGGCCGCGCTGCACGCCTCGCACGCACCCGAGCAGGCGCGCTCGCAGCACACGCCGTCGGCACAGACTCCGCTGCCGCACTGGCGCGCGTTCGCGCAGGCCGTGCCGAGCGGATCGCCCGCGACACACTGACCCGCGACGCAGTGATGCGTCTTCCCGCACTGATCATCGGCTGCGCAGGCGGACGCGCACGCGGTCCCGGC
>JBKJQC010000624.1:0-7038 GCA_046593995.1 Polyangiales bacterium | reverse complement strand
CTCGGCGCGAGGCCGAGATGCGCGCGGCGGCCGAGGCGATCGACACCCTCGAGCGAACGCCCGCTGCGGAGCCGAGCGAGCCATCGACCGAGGCTGCTTCCGAAAGGGCTCCCGCGGCGACGGCGACCGATGCAGAGCGAGGTGACGGATGATCGGCCGACGTCGCGCCCTCGGTCTGGCCGTCGCAGCGACCTCGGTCGTTGCGTCTGCGCGCGCACATGCGGACAAGAACAAGCCGGGCGCCGGGGTGCTGACGGTCCCGGAGTACCTCCATCGCGCTGCGCTCCTCCTCGACGAGACGCGTCGCGCGCAGGACTGGGTCGGTAGCCATCCCGGCGATCTCGGGCTCGCGACGATGGCGTGGGAGCTCGCCGACTTCCGCAACTCGATCGCCGTGAAGATCGCTGCGCCGCCGCCAGTGAAGCAAGCGCACATGCACCTGTTGCTCGCGCTCGAGAACACGGCTGCGTCCTTCGACGCGAAGACGCGCGGGGACGAGAAGAAGGCCGCGCAACGCATGGCCGCCGCGCGCGGCGAAGAGCAGACGCTGCACTTCGCGCTCGAAGCCGCCAAGCTCAAGATGCCGACCATCAAGTAACTCGCAGTCGTCCGCTCGAGTCATGAACACAGAGGGAGGATCGATCATGGACTGTCCGCGCTGTCGTCAGCCGCTCGTCGTGCAGCAGGCTCCGCGCCTCGTGATGAACTGCTGCTTCTCTTGTGGCGGCCTGTTCCTCGACGGCGCCGCGTCCCAGCGCGTCGTCGATGCGCTCGATCCGAACGCGATGCACGCGGCGAGCGAGTTGTCGCGTCAGGCGCGCGCGCCGGTCGTCGCCACGGACGCGACGATCCCTTGTCCGCAGTGCGCGCGTGCGCTCGAGCGCATGCCGATCCCCGCCGCGGGCGTGACGGTCGACGTCTGTCGTGAGCACGGCGTCTGGTTCGATCGCGACGAGCTGCAACGCGTGGTGAGCGCGGTCGCGCCGCCCCCTCCGCCTCCAGCGCCGGGTGCGTCGCCGGTGACGGTGCAGTCGGGCGGCGTTCCCTACGTGGTCGGTGCGCCGTTGCCTCCCGGACCGCCGGCTCCCATGAGCGGGCCGTCGACGAACACGTACGCGCCGCAGACTCCGCACATGGCGTCGCCGCAGAGCGGTCAGCCGCTCGCTCCCGGGATGGCCGCGGGGCAGTACGTCGCGACCGGATGGATGGAGCCGCCGCAGTCCGCGGGAGGTCTCGGCGGGATGTTCGGCGGCGGTGCGCAGCAAGCGCCCGGCATGCAACAGGGCATGCAGCCGCCGGGGATGGCCCCGCAGCAGGGCTCGGGTTGGGGCCTCGGCAAGACCGCTGCGGTCGTCGGTGGTGGCGTCGCGGCGGTCGCGGGCGTCGCCTACCTCGCGAGCCACACCGGCTTCGGACAGTCGTTGATGGGGACGCAGCCATCGCAAGAAGGCTTCGGCGCCGTCGGCCAGGTGCTCTCGAAGCTGTTCTGACGTCACGCCAGCGTCGTCACGTCGTCGCGTTGCGCGATCCACGCACGATGGAATGATCTCTCCGAATCGTTCTCGCGTCGCGCGGATCGCTTGTGTCACGGCATCGAGCGAAGGTGCAGCACTCGTCGTGGTTCCAGATCCTCACGCTGTCCGCAGTCGTGATGGGGCTCTCGCACACCATCGCGAAGGAGCGGATCTGCGAGCCGCTCCGCAAGCGGCTGCGCGGCAAGGAGACCTGGGTCGGCTACCTCGTGTCGTGCCCGTACTGCAACTCGCACTGGCTCGCGTTCGTGTTGGTGCCGCTCACCGGGCTGCGCGTGATCGACATCCCCTACGACTGGGGGCTCGCCACTCGCGGCATGGAGTGGTTCCTCACGGCGGTGTTCGTGGCGGTGATGGCGGCGTTCCTTCGCATCGCCTTCTACTTCGTCGACGAGAGCCAGGGGCTCCTGCGACGCGAGATCGTGAAGACGGAAGCGGAGACGAAGGTCGCGCAGAAGGTCGCGGCGCAGAAGGTGGGGGACCGGCCGTCGTTCCGAGAGCAAACGCCCTCCCAGCACTGAGGGTCGTGAATCATTCGCTCGCCTCCACGACGGCCAACAGGGAGGCGGGGAGGCGGGGACAACCGCCGCCGTCCTCGCTGCGTGTCGATACCCGGATTGAACACGGAGGCACGGAGGCGCGGAGGTCGAGAGCGTGTGCTGCCGCGTGCGTACGACGAGGTCGCTGCCGCGATCGCCACATCCACGCCGTCGCCCCGATCGGCAGACCGCTCGAGCCTCCGCGTCCCTCCGCGCCTCCGTGCCTCCGTGTTCCTCTCGAGCGCGGCGAGGGCCCGACCTGCGACGATCTGCGGAGCGGGCGTGTGAGCATGGATCGGCAGACCCTCTGGTACCTCCCTCTCGCCTCCTCGCCTCCCCGGCTCCCTGTTCAGGGGCGGCTTCGCCGAGACTGAAAAGTTCACGCCCTCGGATCGCAGGAGATCAGCGCATCAGGTCCGAAGCGCGGTCGCCGGGCACGTCGCCGAGCTCGGTGAAGAGTCGCGTGACGAGGCGCGCGGGCGTCACGTCGAAGCCCGGGTGCCGTGCATGCACGCCTTCGGGGGCGATGCGCACGGAGCCGATGCGCGTGACCTCGTCGCTCGAGCGCTCCTCGATGACGATTGCGTCACCGTTCGGGGTCTCCGGATCGAGCGTCGAGCGCGGTGCTGCGACATAGAACGGACGGTCATGGAGGCGCGCGAGACACGCGTGACCGTAGGTACCGATCTTGTTGGCGACGTCGCCGTTCTTGGCGACGCGATCCGCGCCGACGATCACCGCGTCGATCGCGCCGCGCGCGAAGTAGTGCGCGGCCATGCCGTCCGTGATCAGCTCGACCGGGACGCCGTCGCGCGCGAGCTCCCAGCAGGTGAGCCGCGCCCCCTGCAGGTAAGGCCTCGTCTCGCAGGCGAGGACGCGCACGTCTTTTCCCGCCTCGCGCGCCGCGCGGATGACGCCGAGCGCGGTGCCGTATCCGCCGGTCGCGAGCGCGCCCGCGTTGCAGTGCGTGAGGACCGTCGCGCGCGCCGGGAGATGCTCTGCGCCGATCGCCCCCATCGCGCGGCAGGCAGCGACGTCCTCGCGGTGGAGGGTGCGCGCAAGGTCCGAGAGCACGCGCGCGCGGTCGTCGCGGGCGGCGAGGCCGGCGAGGGGCGCCGTCATGCGCTGCACTGCCCAGCGGAGGTTGACCGCCGTCGGCCGGGCCGAGGCGAGGCATTCCGCGGCGACCCACATCGCCTCGTGGAACACGCTCGCGGGCGCACCGTCGAGACGCTTGGCTTCGACCGCCAGACCGTACGCCGCCGCGATCCCGATCGCAGGCGCGCCGCGCACGACCATGTCGCGAATCGCCTCTGCGACGGAGCCTGCGTCGCGCAGCTCGATGTAGCGCTCCTCGTGGGGGAGCAGTCGTTGCTCGAGCAAGAGGACGACGTCCCCTTCGGGGAGCAGCTCTGCGGCGGAGTAGGAGCTGCCGCTCAGCGGCTCGGGGTGCGGGACGGGCATCAGGACGAGCGAGCATGGAGCGTCGCGATGCGATGCGCCATGGCCATGATCGTGAGCATCGGGTTGACCCCGCTCGCGGCGGGGAACGTCGACCCGTCACAGACGAGGAGCCCGCGTACTCCGTGAACGCCGCCGCGTTCGTCGACGACGCCGTCGGCGCTGCGGGCGCTCATGCGCGCGGTCCCCATCTGGTGCGCGCTCATGCAGGCGAAGCGTCCGGCGGCGTGACCGCGCCGGAGGACCTCGTTTCGGAAGGCGGCGATCTCACGCTCGCTCGCGCCACCCGGGAGGCGCAGGGCCGGCGCGTGCGTCGTGAACACCTCGCGCGCACCGGCGGCGAGCATGGCCCGCGCGGCCGCGACGATCCCCTCGAGCACGTGTCGACCGTCGAAGGCCGAGATGCGGTAGTCGATCTTCGGCGCGTCCTCGAAGCCGACGCTGCCGCTGTCCCGGTCGCGCGTGATCGCGATCGCGCACGCGACGTGACGGAGCTGCCGCATCGACTGCGCGTGCGACGAGGCGTCGCTCCACGGGATGATCGACGACGCGAGCCCCGGGTGCAGCGGCGCGACCTCGAGGAGGAACCCGTGCGGACCGTCGAGCCGCGAGAACTTCCGGCACAGGGTCGTCATCGGCGCGCCCATCCAGGGCTCGATCGGCTCGTCGAAAACGCCGTTCGCTGCGACCGCCGGATGCAGACGCAGATGCTTGCCGAGCGCTCCCGCGCGTACGCCGGAGCGCGCGAGCAGCTTCGGCGTGCGCAGCGTGCCGGCCGCGACGACGACCTTTCGCGCGCGCACGAAGTGCTGCGTACCGTCGCGCGCAGTCCACTCGACGCCGATCACCCGCGCGTAGCGTCCAGTCGAGACGGCGACGCTCGTCACCTCGGCGCCGGGGATGATCATCGCGCCGCGCTCGACAGCGTCGCGCAGATACGTGCGGGTCACGTCGCGCTTGTGCCCGTACGCGCACCCCATCGTGCAGTAGCCGCACTGGTGGCCGCACCCGACGGCGTTGCGCGGGATGACTTCGGTCTCCCAGCCGAGTCGCGCGCATCCCCTTCGCAGCGCGGCGTTCGCGGCGTTGTCCGGGCAGGCGCACAGCCCGAGTCGCGCCGAGACGGCGTCGTAGTGCGGCGCGAGCGACGCGGAGAGACCCGCGAGACCCGAGCTGCGATCCCAGTCTTCGGCGACGGCGGGCTCGATGCGCAGCGACGCGTCCCAGTTGATCACGGTGCCGCCGCCGACCCCACGACCGGCGAGGATCCCGATGCCGAGGTCGGACGTGCCGGAGGTGCCGCGCTCGAGGTAGAGACTGCGGAGCGCCGTCGCCTCGCGTTGATCGATCCGCGCGTGCGAGAGGTAGTCGCCTTCCTCGAGGACGAGCACGCGCTCGCCGGCGGCGGCGAACACGCCGGCGCCGACGCCCCCGCCCGCGCCGGATCCGACGACGACGACGTCGACCTCGCGCGGCGCGCTCCGTGCGTCGTGCATCGGAAGGTCGCCCGGCTGCACCGACACCGGGAGATCGCTGCGCGGCCCCGGATATCCGATCCCGCTCCACAACGGGTTCGCCGCGTCTCCCGAAGACCGCGCGTACGCGACGAAGCAGAGTCCTCGGCGGATGGCCCCGAAGGCCGCGCGCAATGGCGGGAGCGGGTGACGCGCGAGCGCGACGAGGGCGCGCTCGGCCTCCTCGGGCGGTAGGAGCCGGAACGACATCGCGCGCGCTCCGAGCGTGCGGACGAAGAGCGCGCGATCGAGCAGGTCGAGGAAGACGCCGAGGATCCGCTGGTTGTCCCGCGTCGAGTACCCGATCTCGTCGATGAAATCGTCCGCGACCGCGGCGATGGCCTCGGCCGTGAGCTCGGTCGGCAGGATGGCGCGCGCCATCGCGTGGGCCGTCTCGACACGGTGCTTCGTGCGGAGCAACGACTCGGCCATGACCCCATCGAGCACGCAACACGGCGCGCATCAAGCTACGCTCTCGTCATGTCGACGCGCCGCTACGTGATGCCGATCGAGCAGACGCAGTGGGAGGTCCCCGGCGGTGGCGCCGAGACCGTCTTCACCTGGGGCTACGACGAAGGTCGCGACAAGCTGCTCTCCCTCTACGAGAAGGGAAAGGACAAGCAGTGGAACGCGACCCAGCGACTCGACTGGTCGCTCGAGGTCCCCGAGGACAATCCGCTCGGCGCCCCCGAGGAGTTCATCCCCATCTTCGGCTCGAAGGTGTGGGATCGCATGGATACGAAGATGCGCGCGACCACGCGTCGCCACCTCGCGGCGTGGCAGTTCTCCCAGTTCCTCCACGGCGAGCAGGGCGCCCTCGTGTGCACCGCGAAGATCGTGCAGTGCGTCCCGCAGATCGACTCGAAGTTCTACGCCGCGACGCAGGTCGTCGACGAGGCGCGCCACGTCGAGGTCTACAGCCGCTACCTGAACGAGAAGCTCGGCCTCGCGTACCCGATCAACGAGCACCTGAAGACGCTCCTCGACCAGGTCGTCCAGGACAAACACTGGGACATGACCTGTCTCGGCATGCAGATCATCATCGAAGGCCTCGCGCTCGCCGCCTTCCAGATGGTGCGCGACATGGCGCAGGAGCCGCTCGCGAAGTCGCTGACGGCGTACGTGATGCAGGACGAAGCCCGCCACGTCGCCTTCGGCCGCATGGCGCTCCGCGACTACTACCCGCAGCTCACCGAGTCCGAGCGCGCCTGGCGCGAGGAGTTCGTGGTCGACGCCTGCTGGCTGATGCGCGACCGCTTCCAGGGACAGGAGGTCTGGGAGCACCTCGACTTCGACACGAAGGAGTGCCTCGACTTCGTGCACAAGTCCGCGAGCATGCGCGAGTTCCGCAAGATGCTCTTCATGCGCATCGTCCCCACGCTGAAGGACATCGGGCTCTTCGGACCGAAGGTGCAGAAGTGCTTCCAGGAGATGGAGGTCCTGCACTTCGCCGATCTCGACGTGCAAGAGCTCGGCGCGATGGACGAGCGCGTCGGCGACGAGTACGACGCGCAACGCTCGACGCTGACGAAGGACGTCATCGCCCTCGGCGCAGCCGAGTGATCAATCGCGGCCCGCGTCGCCGACCGACCTCGACGCGGTGAAGGACTGCACGCGCGAGCACGAGGTGATCGCCGAGCAATCACCGGCCTTCGGGTTCGGCTTGTAGGTCACGGTTCCGTTCATCGTGCTCTGCTGCGCGTTCGCGTTGATCGTCGCCGTCCACGTGTACGTGCAGCCTCCGCTGACGGCTTCCCGGGTGCCGAGGAGCGACGCATCGATCTTCGCGCCCTCGACGGTGCCGGAGAACGTGTCCGAACCGACGAGCAGCGACGCGACGACCCCCGCACCGCCTTCGAGCTTCAGCGTCACCCGCTTGGCGTCCTGCGTGACGAGCAGGGAGACCGTGTTCACCTCGCCGACGGTGAAGTTGCCGGGACAGCTGTTCGACTCGTTCTTCACCGTGCCGGTCCAACGGCCGGTGACGTCGAC
>JBKJQC010000518.1:0-5306 GCA_046593995.1 Polyangiales bacterium | reverse complement strand
GATCGCGTCGATAGAAGATTGAACACGGAGGCACGGAGGCGCGGAGGCCTCAGAGGTCTGCCGATCTCTTCTCGGACGCCTCGTTGCCCCTCGCCTCTTGGACGCCGTCGGCGCCTGCAGAGAGCATCGGTTCTCTCCAATGGCGGCGGAGAGCCGCCGGAGGCGACGAGCGAGGAGACGGAGAAGCCGCGAACGGCAGACTCTCGAACCTCCGTGCCTCCGTGCCTCCGTGTTCAATCAGAGCTCCGCGGCCAGGCGGTCCAGGACGTACTTGCCGGTCGCCTCGCAGCCGAGGATTCCGCCGACGTCGGCTGTGCATTTCTTCTCGCGGATCGCGTCGCGCACGAGGCGCTCGAGGCGCTGTTCTTCCGTCGGGTAGCCGAGGTGCGCGAGCAGGAGACCGCAGGTGAGGACCGTGGCGAGCGGGTTCGCCTTGTCCTTGCCGGCGATGTCCGGCGCGCTGCCGTGCACCGGCTCGAAGAGTCCGACGCGGGGCTCTCCTCCCGCATGAGCGCTCGCATGCAAGCTCGCGCTGCAGGCCATGCCGAGGCCGCCGTGGAGCGCCGCGGCGAGGTCGGTCACGATGTCGCCGAAGAGGTTGTTCGTGACGATCACCTCGAAGCGCTCCGGCGACTGCACGAGGTAGAGACAGAGCGCATCGACGTAGACGTGCTTCGCCTCGATGCCCGCGTAGTCGTGCGCGACCTCCTTGAAGACGCGCTGCCACAGGTCGCCGGTCTGGCGCATGGCGTTCGACTTGTCGGCCATGTGCACCGTCTTCTTACCGTGCTGCTTCGCCCAAGCGAACGCCGCGCGGATGATGCGCTCGACGCCCTTGCGCGTGTTCACGTCCTCGTTGATGGCGATCTCGTCCGGCGTGCCCTTCTTGAAGTTGCCGCCGATGTTGACGTAGACGCCCTCGGTGTTCTCGCGGAACACGACGAAGTCGACGTCCTTCGCGGTCTTCCCCTTGATCGGCACGAGGCGATCGTCGAGGGCGCGACAGGGGCGCACGTTCGCGAACAGATCCAGGCGGAAGCGCATCCCGAGGAGGATGTCGCGCGCGTGCTCGAGGTTCGGCACGCGCGGATCGCCGAGCGCGCCGAGGAGCACCGCGCCGCACTTGTCGCGGATCTCGGTGAACACGTCCTCCGGGAGCGTGGTGCCGTCCTTCAGATAGCGATCCGCGCCGAGGTCGAGGTCCCAGAGCTCGATGGGGAGACCGGCCTTCTGCCGATACACCTCGAGGATGGCTCGGCCGACGGAGATCACTTCCTTGCCGATGCCGTCACCGGGCAGGATCGCGACTTTGCGAGGGAGTGCCATGGGGACCGGCGACGCTAGCACCGGCCGTCCTGGCGATCAGCCGGTCGTCCGGTAGCGCATCCGGGCAGGAGAGCGCGACCGCGGTGGACCGTGAAGATCGCGCGCCGCCTTCCAGGAAACGCCTCCGATCGGGACAGAGCTGTCAGGGCACCCCCTCGCGGACGAGAGATATCCAGAGGTTTTCCACGAGCCGTCTCCCAGCAGTTGTGCTATCCATTACGAGTCGCGAGCGCTCACTGGCCCCACCATCCGGGCCCCGGCGCACCTCGGTTTCGACCAGTCCCGGTCGAGAGCGATCGCGGCACGAGCTCAGACGTCACAGCCACAGTCACCCTGAAACGCCGTTCGTTCGTCACCGCATCGGGAAAAACCCCGAACCCGCCAGGCTCTCGAGCCACGGGATTCCCCGCCTCCGTCTGCGCTCCCTTCCGGAACGCCGACCTCCGGGCGCGGACGCGGAGCGCGCGCGAAGGCTGCGTGCAAGCGCGTGTGCTGCCGATCCGCATGGACCGAGAGCGCGCGCCGTACGCGAGGAACCGGTCGATGAAAGTTGCACAGCCCCTCAGTTCGTCGGGCAATTCGGAGCAGAGCGCACGACGCGGTCGCCGTGTCGGGGGCCACCTCACTCTGGCGCGCGGAGTCCTTGGAGCGCAGCCCGCGCCCTTCCCCGAACAGCCGCCCGAACAGCCGCTGCGTGTGTCGGCGCCGGCGCACAAGCTCACCCAGGGTCGCGTCGCCATCACGCAGGTCACGAAGGCGCTCGTCGCCGCGGGCCACGACATCCCCGACACGCAGGAAGCGCACCTCCAGTTCCTCGAGCACGGCGACGACGCGCGGATTCGCGCCTCGATCCTCGCACTCTCGGTCATCCTGGACGGCGAGCCGCCGAAGCGTCGTCCCGTCCTCGAGCAGCGCCTCGCGCGCATCGAAGAGTTCGCCGACGACGTCGCCACCCGCGACGCTGCCGCTGCCCTACGTCGCAAGCTCTAGGCGCCGAGGTCTCGGACGAGATGGATCGAGCGACCTTCGAGCGAAAGCTCGCAGAGCTGACGCGCGCGCACGAGTCCGTGCGCGAGAACATCGGGTGCGTGCAGTGCACGCGCTGCGAGCGTTGCGAGAGCTGCACCTTCTGCCAGGACTCGACCGGCCTACGCCGCTGCAGTTACTGCAAGAGCTGCCAGACGTGCGTCGGCTGCACGTCGTGCACGCGCTGCCGCGAATGCACCGACTGCCAACACTGCCAGGACTCTGCGCGCTGTCTGCGCGGAGCCTATCTGATTCGTTGTGACGATTGCGCTGATTGTAGCTACTGCTTCGGGTGCGTGGGCCTCGTGGGGAAGGACTTCCACATCCTCAACGAGACATACGGACGCACCGAATACTTCTCGCTCGTCGCCAAGCTCACGCGTGAGCTGGGGATTCGCGCATGAAGGCCGTCGTGCAGCGTGTCGCGCATGCGCGCGTCGAGATTTCGGGTGAGGTCGTCGGATCGATCGATCGCGGTCTGCTCGTCTATCTCGGCGTCGCTCGAGGCGATGCGTCGCGCGACGTCGACTGGATGGCCGACAAGATCCGCGGCCTCCGTATCTTCGAGGACGACCAGGGCAGGATGAACCGCGATGTCGCGGACGTCTCCGGCTCGATGTTGGTCGTGAGTCAGTTCACGTTGCTGGGCGACACCCGCAAGGGATAGCCCCCCAGCTTCACGGGGGCAGCGCCCCCCGAAGTGGCGGAGCCGCTCTATCAGGGCTTCGTCTCGAGCGTCCGCGACAAGGGAGTGCCGGTGCAGACCGGGCGCTTCCGAGCGGACATGAAAGTCCACAGCCTGAACGACGGGCCGGTCACCATGTTGATCGACTCGCGGGAAGGGGAGTCGCGCAGCCCGGGCGCAGCGACTCCTTCCTCCGCCTCAGGCTCCCCAGCTCGCGCGAGTGCGCACGCCAATCCGGGCGAAGAAAACGACGACACGTGAGCAAGAAGAACACGCTGGTCATCAACTGCGACGTCGGCGAGACGCGCGTCGCACTGATCGAAAACGGCATCCTGTCGGAGCTGCACGTCGAGCGGAAATCGCAGAAGGGCATCGTCGGGAACATATATCTCGGCAAGGTCTCGCGCGTGCTCCCCGGCATGCAGGCGGCCTTCATCGACATCGGCGAGGAGCGCGCGGCGTTCCTCCACGTCGAGGATCTCATCCGCCCGGCCGATTTCGAGGCCTACCTCTCGGGTACGCGCAGCGAAGCGCGGACGCGTGAGCAGAGCCGCACCGCTCGCCGCGAGGCGCTCGACGAAGAGGCGTCGGCGGGAGACGTCGCGGCGGCCGACGAGGACGACGACGTCCCGATCCCAATCGGCGGCGACAGCGTCCAGCCGAGCGCCGCGATCCAGGCGGCGATGGAGGCCGGCAGCGTGATCGACGCCGCGCGCCCCACTCTCGACGACATGATCGAGCCGGCGGCGCTCCCCGACGAGCCCGACGCCCCCGTCCTCCGCGAGCAGCGCGCCGAGGACGAGGTCATCACCAAGACCATCACCCGCGATCCCGAGATGGCGACGCGTCGTCGTCGTCGTCGCGGCGGTCGCGGCGGCGCGAAGCGCACGGACATCGAGGCCGACGTGACGGCCGAGGGCGGCGTCGTCGGCGAAGGGGGCGAAGCAGCAGCCGCCGGCGCGGCGGAAGAAGGCGAAGAGACGGCCGCTGCTGCTCCGAAGGCAGCCAAGCCCGCGCGCGTCGCGAAGGTGAAGGTCGCGGTCGCCGCCACGGGTGACGACGACGATCTGGTCCAGGAGTTCGGCTACACCGTCACGGACGCTCCCGCCGCCGCGGGTGCGCTGCTCCCGGCGCCGACCGACGCCGCCCGCCCGGAGGGGAAGCGCGGCGCACGTCGCGGACGCGAGCGCCTACCGCGCGGCAAGGAACGCGGAACGGGCGATCGCGCTCCGAGCCCCGAGCGCACCAGCTCCGATCGCGGCGATCGCGGCGGCGCCAGCAAGACCTCGCGCGACGGCGGGCTCCGGCTCGCGCGCAGCACGCCGATCAACGAGGTCGTCAAAGAGGGTCAAGAGGTCATCGTCCAGGTGACCAAGGATCCCCTCGGAACGAAGGGCGCGCGCGTCTCGAGCCACGTCTCGTTGCCGGGCCGCTACGTCGTCTACATGCCGACCGTCGAGCACGTCGGCGTCTCCCGCCGCATCGGCAACGACCTCGAGCGCCGTCGGCTGCGCGAGGCGATCGACTCGATGAAGCCGCCGCAGGGTGGCCTCATCGTGCGGACGGTCGCCGAGGGGCTGACGAAGAAGCACCTGAAGGCCGACGTCGGTTATCTCGTGCGCCTGTGGGGCGAGATCGCGCGCAAGAAGGAAGGGCAGAACGAGGGCGCGACCCGCGTCCGCCCGCCGGTGCTCCTCTATCAGGAGCTCGACGTGGTGCTCCGCACCGCGCGCGACATGTTCACCGACGACGTCGAGAAGATCGTCATCGACGACAAGGAGCAGTACCAGCGGCTCCTCCGCTTCATCGAGATGTTCATGCCCGAGCGGGTGAAGGACATCGAGTACTACGCCGGTGACGAGCCGATCTTCGACGCGTACGGCCTCGAGGACGAGATCGCGCGCGCGCTCTCGCGCAAGGTCCCGCTGCCGAGCGGCGGATACCTGATCATCGATCAGGCCGAGGCGCTCACGGCCATCGACGTGAACTCCGGTCGCTTCGTCGGCAAGGGGAACCGCGACCCGGAGGACACCATCCTCCAGACGAACCTCGAGGCGGTGAACGAGATCGCGTATCAGCTCCGCTTCCGCAACATCGGCGGCCTGATCGTCCTCGACCTCATCGACATGGAGAAGCCGTCGAACCGCGAGAAGGTCTATCGCGCGCTCGAACAGGCGCTCCTGAGCGACAAGGCGAAGACCTCGATCAATCGCATCAGCGAGCTCGGGCTCGTCGAGATGACCCGCAAGCGCACGCGCGAGTCGCTCGG
>JBKJQC010000428.1:0-4641 GCA_046593995.1 Polyangiales bacterium | reverse complement strand
GAGTGCACGCCGCCGTCGGACACGAGGCCGAGGAGGTGCAGACGCCCGCCGTTCTGCTTCGCCGTGTCGGCCGCCTTCGCGATCTCCGGGTTCTTCAGGAGCGTCCCGTCGGCGAGGGCGCAGTCGATGCGCGAGATGTCCATCTGCGCGATGCGCCCCGCGCCGAAGTTGAGGTGACCGACCTCGCTGTTGCCCATCTGCCCTTCGGGGAGGCCGACGTCCGGCCCGCTCGTACCGATCGTCGTGTGCGCGTACGTCGCGCGGAGCGCGTTCCACCGCGGCGCGCGCGCGTTCGAGATCGCGTTGTCGGGCGCCGCTTCGCGCTCACCGAAGCCGTCGAGGATGATCAGGACGAGGGGACCGCCGAGAGCATTCTTCGCGTGGGGCATCGGCCACTCGGTACCACGGCCGCTCACGCTCCGGGAGCGTCCCGTTCGCTCGCGCCAGCCTCGGAGTAGTCGTCAGTCGTCAGTCCGAGACGAGAGAGCGAGACCGAGAGGTCTAGAGTCGAGAGTCTAGAGTCGAGAGCCCGAGCGGAGCCAAACGCCGCTTGATGTCGTCTCGAGCTTCGTCAGGGAGCTCTCGACTCTCGACTCTCGACCTCTCGACTGACGACCCGGGCCGCGCGAGCAGTGAAGCGCGCGCGTGTTCAAAACGCGTTGCGTGACCTCTCAGGGGAACTTGGCGCGGATCGCGTCGACCACCTGGCCGAAGTCCGGCGCGAGCTTCAGCGGATCGTTCGCGCGCTTGGCGTCGACGCCGGTGAGGGAGCGCTCGTGGTAGCCGACCTTGAACTCGGTGAACTTCAGTCCGCTGGCGGTGCTCACCACGACGACGCGGTCGGTCTTCTTGATGACGTCCTGCGCGCGGAGCTTGAAGAGCGCCGCAAGCGCGACGCCGGTGTGCGGGTCGGTGTACATGCCGGTCATGTCCGCACGCGCGGACGCGTCGGCCAGCTCGTCCTCGGTCGCGTCCACCGCAACGCCGTTCATCGCGGCGAGCGCGCGCATCGCACGCGGCGCGGAGACCGGCGCGCCGATCTGGATCGCGGTCGCGAGCGTCGGCTCGGCCTTGATCGACGCGACCTCGGTCGCGCCGGCACGCACCGCGCGCACGAACGGATTGGCGCGCTCGGCCTGGGCGACGACGAGCCGCGGCAGACGATCGGTGAGCCCGAGCTCCTTCAACATCGAGAACCCCTTGTGGAGGGCGCTCGCGTTGCCGAGGTTCCCGCTCGGGAGCACCACCCAGTCGGGCACCTGCCAGTCGAACTGCTGCACGATCTCGATGGCGACCGTCTTCTGACCTTCGAGGCGGAGCGCGTTCATCGAGTTCGCGAGGTAGACGATCCCCTCGGCCGCGAGCTGCTGCACGACGGTCATGCACCCGTCGAAGTCCGTGTCGAGCGCGAGCACGAGCGCGCCGTTCGCGATCGGTTGGACGAGCTGCGCCGTCGACACCTTGCCGCGCGGCAAGAGCACGACGACCGGGATCCCCGCCGTCGCGCCGTAGGCCGCGAGCGAGGCGCTCGTGTCACCCGTCGAAGCGCACGCGATCGCGCGGACCTTCAGCCCCTGTGAGCGCATCGCCCAGCGCACCGTCGAGACGAGCACCGTCATCCCGAGGTCCTTGAACGATCCCGTATGCGAGTTGCCGCAGAGCTTCACCCACAGCTCGGGCATGTCGAGCTCGCGACCGAGCCGCTCCGCCCAGAAGAGATTGGTGCCGCCCTCGTCGAGCGACACGATCGCGTCGTCCGGGATCTCGGGCGAGACCCACTCCTTCTTCCCCCACACCCCGGATCCGAACGGCCAGAGCGTGCGCTTGTACCGCGCGTCGAAGATCGCCTTCCACGCATCCGGCCGCGTCCCGCGCAGCGCCGCCATGTCGTGCACGACGTCGAGCAGGCC
Source organism: Polyangiales bacterium (assembly GCA_046593995.1). Lineage (GTDB taxonomy): Bacteria > Myxococcota_A > Polyangia > Polyangiales > JADJMO01 > JALHOE01. The sequence continues at coordinate 2,731 of JBKJQC010000428.1, read as the reverse complement.
GTTGCAGGTCGGGCAGCGATAGATCGCTTGGGTCAGCGGCCACTCGCCGGCGCAGCCGGAGAGACACTGGAAGCGTGCACTCGCCATGATGGCGGACGCTCTACCAAGATCCTGCGGGGGCTGCATTCCGTCAGCGCCGCCATCGCCGACGGAGACGCCACCCAGGCCCATCGCTCACGGCTCACGTGCACGGCAGAACGAGAGCGACCGCGACGCCGGCGCGAAGCCCTCTCGCCGTGCACGTGAACGCGTGCCGTGACCCGTGAACGAAGGCGAGACGGTGGCGAAGCGAGAGCAGCCGCCGCGACGAAGCGAGAGCTCAGCCCTCTTCTTCTTCTTCCTCTTCCCACCGCCGTGTCGCGACGACGGCGATGCCATCGCCGCACGACTTGCAGAGCGGGGGCTCTTCGTAGCGAACCTCTTCGCCCCGGGTCCACACGTAGAGTCCGCTCCCGCCCGCTTCGTCCTTTGCGACGACGGCGTCGCAGAGATCGCAGCGGCTCTCGGAGGGATCGGCGTAGAGCGCGCGGTGGGTGGCGACGGTCGCACGGCTCGGGATTCGACCCAGCGAGGGGGCGCGGCTCCTGACTCCGTGACGATCGCTCTTCAGCGCGGGGGGCTGCATCGGGTCTTGGTCTAGCACGACGCTCGCGTTGCTCACAGTTGGTCTCTCCTACCGCCTTGGGCCGACACCTCGGTCGCCTCGGCTCGCTTCGTCCGCGATTGGTTCGTCATCGTGCTCGTGGACCGCTCGGATGAGCCGTTTCGTGCCGCCGTGAAGACCGCCTCCCGGATAGGGGTGCGCTTCGCATTCCAAACCCGGCGTCCCGGAGCGGGCGTGCGCGACCTCGGAAGTTTGTCGGTCCTCACCGACGCGTGCACGGAAGCTGGCGCGGTGCTTGACCGAACGCGGGTTTCCGCGAACTGTAGAGATCGGGGTAGGGGGGGCATGATCGACGGCAGTGGGGTTCGGGTCTTGGTGGTCGACGATGACGAGGCGGCTCTCGCGTCGACGCGAACGATGCTCGAGTTCTCGAAGTTCGAGGTCCACGGCGCGCCGAACGGCGCACTCGGTCTGGAGGAGGTCATCACCTTCCGGCCCGAGGTCGTGGTCTTCGACTTCTGGATGCCCGTGGCCGACGGCCGCGAGCTCTTGCAAGGCATCCGCGAGGTCGCGCGCGTCCGCTTGGGGCTCGTCGCGATGTCGGGGACTCCCGAGGTCGAGGATTGGTGCGGGAGGGTCGGCGTCAGCCACTTCCTGAGAAAGCCATTCGAGCGGGGGCTCTTGCTGGACGCGGTGGGGAGGGCGCTCGACGAGGCACGCACCGCATCGGTGCGCGTCCGTTCGTCGTCGTCCATGCCTGCCGCACGCAGGTTGCGCGTCGATCGCGCCGTCATGGTCGTCGGCGATCGCGAGACGGTGCGGCCGATACGGCAGCTTCTCCGCGAGGCCGCGCGCCCGATCCAGGTCGCGAGCGTCGAGATGGTCGAGGACGCCGTACGCGCGCTCTCCTCGTTCCAGCTCGATGCGATCGCGGTCTGCGGCAAGGACGCCACGAACGACGAGCGCCTCTCCGTGCTCGTCGCCGAAGCGTCCGTCCGCGGTCTACCGATCGTCCTCGATCGCCCGACGCCGCAGCTCCTGCCCGACGGCGTCGAGGTGCGCATCTCGAAGGAGGTCAGCGCGGACGACGTCGTCGCGGCGATCCACGACGTCGTCGCCGGGCCACGCTCGGGCACGCCGTAGCGCTCCTCCAGTGGAGGGGGCATCGGAGGGGCATCGGAGGGCTCAGTGCCCTTCCGCGCCTGCCTTCACGACGAAGCCGGGGACCTTCTCCTTCTGTTCGAAGGAGCTGCGGTACTTCGTCGCTTCGCTCTGCGTCGAGAAGGGGCCGATCTTCACGCGATACCAGGTGCCGCGGTTCGGGATGTCGGCCTTCTGCACGTGCGCCTTGTGAGCGCGCGCGCGGAGCTGCGTCGCGAACGTGTTCGCCTCGCCCGCGGTCTTGAAGCTCGAGACCTGCAGCTGCCAACCACCATCCGCGCCTGCCGCCGCGAGCGCGCCGCCGCCGACGGTCGCATCCGTGGCACCCTCCGCGAGCACGCTCAGCTTGTCCTTGGGCTTCGCGACCGTGGCGGCGCCCGTCGGGTTCTGGGGAGGCGGGAGATACGCGCCGGACGAGAGCGTGTGACGCGCGGGCAGCGGCACGACGGGGAGCCTGTCGGTCGCCGGCGGCGGAACCGCGGCGCCCCCTGGGACGGCGATGCCCGCAGTCGCTGCGGCCATCGCGGTCGCGGGGTTCGCCTTGTCCGAGAGGATCCCGGGGAACGTCACCTCGCCCGGGAGGATCGTCGGCGATGTGCCGAGCTTCCCGGCCGCTGCGAGCTCCGCGAGCGGATCGACCTTCTTCTGCGTCGGCGTGGTCGTGCGCCGCGCGCCGAACGCCATGCTCGCGAACAGCGCGCAGGCGCCGCACGTCACGAGGAGTGCGAACGTCGCGCTTCGTCCGCCGCGCTCGCGCGGGCCATCTTCCTGGATGCGCTCGAGGCCGCGAAGGCTGCCACCGTCGTGAATGTCGATCATGGGGCTTGCCTTGGCGCGTACACCTCGGCCTCGCGCTCGGCCAAGTTCCTGCTCAGCGGTCGTCAGTCGTCAGTCGTCAGTCGTCCGTCGAGACCCGTGACGAGAACGCTCTCTCTCTCTCTCGGATGACTGACGACTGACGACTGA
>JBKJQC010000275.1:0-4370 GCA_046593995.1 Polyangiales bacterium | reverse complement strand
TTCCGGGAGCGGCCCTTCTGACACCGGAATCCGCAGGGACCTCCCCAGCGTCCTCACCAGGGGCACCTGCGTCGTCGCCGGAAGGCGTCTCCGTCGGCGGCGTGCTCCCGCCCTGTTCCTCGAAGCTGCCACCGCCGTCCGCGGCGCTGCACGCCATCGAGAGCGCCGTGAAAACACCGAGTAGAGCGGGAAGGTGTGCGCGCATCGTGGGTCCTCCGTTCCGGGTGGATCCAGAATCGACATACGTGTGGATGCTGTCCAGTACGGAACCGAGGTGTCAGTCCGCCGTTGACTTTTCCAGAAGGCAGGGCCGGACTTTTCCTCTGGGAGCGTCGCCAGCGCCCACGTGCGCGCACAGTGGGAGTTTCCTTGCGGCTTCCTTCACCCGGTGTGACCGTCGCGCTACCGCATGGACGTGACCGGTCCGGAGTCCCGCGAGCCACGCGCAGCTCCCCGAGAGGGCGGCCGCGTGTCTGGTGATTCGAGCGCGCCCCCCACGCGCGTCGGCCACTACACGATCAGCGCGGTCCTCGGCGCTGGATTCGTCACCAACGTCTATCGCGCCGAGGCCGAAGGCACCGGCCGACTCGTCGTGCTGAAGGTGCTCCGCACGACGGCCGGTCGCGAGAGCGCGTTCTTCCGTCGCTTCGAGCGCGAGGCGCGCCTCCTCTCGGCGCTCCGTCATCCCAACCTCATCGAGCTCTTCGACTACGACGCGGGCGTGGTCGGCGAGCGGCCTCCGTACATCGTGCTCGAGCACGTCGAGGGCGCGACGCTGCGCCAGGTCCTCGAGCGGACACCACGTCTCGAGCCCGACGAAGCGGGCGCGATCGCGCTCGAGATCGCGCGCGCGCTCGCGTACGCGCACGCCCACGACATCGTGCACCGCGACGTGAAGCCGGCCAACGTGCTGATCGGCAGGAGCGCGCACCGCAAGGACGGAGCGCCGACGACGCCACTCTCCGCTCAGAGAGATCCGGTGAACGTGAAGCTCGTCGACTTCGGCGTGGCGCGCGACCGAGGCGCTGCGCCCGATGCCGACAGCGAAGGCGAAGGCGCCATCGGCACGCCGGCGTACATGTCTCCGGAGCAGCTCCTCGGCGAGGCGATCGATCATCGCTCCGATCAGTTCGCGCTCGGGATCGTCCTCTATCAGATGCTCGCGGGCGCGCGCCCCTTCGACGGCGACGACGGCCGCCCGGCGATCCAGCGCATCCGCCGCGACCCGCCGCGCCCGTTCAAGAGCCACGGTCTCGCGGTGCCGCGCGCGCTCGAGCGCATCGTCCTGCGCGCGCTCTCGAAGCGCCCCGCCGATCGCTTCGAGACGACCGACGAGCTCGTGACCGAGCTCGCGACGTTCCTCGAGTCTCGCGTCGATTCGATCGCGGATCTCTCTTCGTTCCATCGTCGCGTGCTCGCGCGGGCAGGGGTGTTCGATCAGCGGCGAAAGGAGCGCGATGGGCTCACGGAGGAAGCGCCGGCGATCCGTCCCCTCTCCGCGCGTGCGGCTCCGATCCGCGTCCGTGCCGTCCCGCTCACGCCCACCCTGCTCGGGCTCCTCGCCGCGTTGGCGGCGCTCGTCGGCGGCGGCGCCGTGATCCAGTGGCGGCTCGGCGGCATCCGGGAGCAGGAGGCGCCGCGAGCGGTGGCATCCGTGTCGGCCGAGTCGCTCGAGACCGCGCGCATCCGCGTCCTCGTCCGTCCCTGGGCGGAGGTGTTCGTCGACGGCAAGCGGATCGACACGACGCCGTTGTCGCGCGCCATCGCCGTACGGCCAGGGCGGCACATCGTCATGCTCCAGCACCCCTCGGCCACCGAGCGACGCATGGTCGACGTCGTCGCCGGCCAGACGCTGACACTCGACGTCACGCTCCCAGTACCGCTGCCGAGCAACGCCGACGAGTTCCTCCCCCCCTCGACGAGCGCGACACCTTCGGTCTCCGCGACGGTGAAGCCGCCCGCGCCCACCGTCCCTTCGACGCTGCAGAACGCGCCATCGCCATAGAGAGAGACCCGCATGAAGAAGCTCGCCCGTCTCGCAGTTCTCGCGGCCGTGTCGTTGGTCTTGCCGCTCTTCGAGGGCCGCGCCGAGGCGTTCACGCACGTCGTGCGCAAAGGGGAGACGCTCGCGTCGATCGCGAAGTCGGTCTACGGCCGTCCCGACTACGAGCACATCCTCGTCGGCGCGAACGCGCTCGACGCGCAGGGAGGGAGCTCGATCGCGCCCGGGATGCGGCTCGAGATCCCGGCGGTCGGCCACCAGCGCGCCGCGCTCGGGGACACCTGGGGCGCGCTCGCGGATCGCTTCCTCGGCGACGTGCGCCACGCTCCGGTGCTCGCCGAGGCGAATGCTACTCATCCATGGCTCCCGCCAGATCCCGGCGCCGTGATCGTGGTGCCCTACGTGCTCCGCCACTATGCCGCCGCGGACGAGACGATCTTCGATCTCTCGGAGCGCTACCTCGGCGACAAGATGCTCGCGTGGCAGCTCGTCGTCTTCAACGATCTGAAGAAGAACGACATCAAGCGCGGCGACGTCGTCCTCATCCCCCTGAAGAACCTCCCGCTGACGGCCGAAGGGGACGCAGAGGCCGCCGGCGAGCGCGGAGAGCTCGGCCCGCTCGGGATCCGCGGCGCCCGCATCCGCGACCGGCAGGCGAAGATCGAATCACTCCTCCCGGACGTCCACAAGCACGTCGTCGAAGGTCGTTGGCTCGAGGCCGTGGCGCTCGGCAACCGCCTGCTCGGCATGGGGGACGCGACACGCAGCCAGCTCGCGCGCATCGGAAAGCTCCTCGCGACCGCCTACGTCGCCCTCGACGCCACCGGCTCGGCCTACGAGGCATGTCAGCTCTACCTCGACCACGCGAACGTCGTGCACCTCGACCCGCAGACGACGAGCCCGAAGCTACGCGCCGTCTGCAAGCGCTGACGGCAGATCTCCGGTCGCGGGCCGCGGCCGCGCCCGAGAATCCCCTCGGTCCGCGCAACGTCGCGGTGGCGCTCCCGCTGCGTCGTGACTAGCGTGGACAACGGCGCGCTCGCTTCGTGCATCACTCTCGGGAACGGTAGTCGGATCTGCTGTCGGGTTAGAGTAGTCGTCACGGGTGAGTCGCCCAGAGCAGCGCCCCTCTCCAGCAGAAGCAGTCGCAGTCCGCAGGCTTCGTGAGCCCCGCGTCGCCCTCAGGAAGGAAACGAAATGTCCGAGAAGAAGCGGCCCGAAGAAGAGATCCAGTTCGGAGACGACCTCCCCGTCCTTCCCATTCGGAACGCGGTCCTCTTCCCTGGAGCGGTGGCGCCCTTCGACGTGGGTCGCGAGAAGTCTGTCGCGCTCGTCGAGGACGTCGACAACCTCTCCGCGCCGATCATCGCGATCTTCGCCCAGAAGGACTCCGCGACGGACGATCCCCAGCAGGACGATCTCTACCAGTACGGCTGTGCGGCGCGCGTGCTCAAGGCTCTCAAACACTCGAGCGGCAACTACTCGCTCATCCTCCAGGGGATCAGCCGCATCAAGCTCGAGAAGATCAACCAGAGCACGCCCTACCTCAAGGCGAAGATCCAGCGCCTCGACGAGACGTCGTCGAACGAGGTCGAGGCCGAGGCCCTGGCCATGAGCCTGCGCGACATCGCGAAGCAGGTCATCCAGCTCATGCCGGAGCTGCCGCGCGAAGCGGGCTCGCTCATCGACTCGATCCAGGCGCCAGGCGCGCTCGCCGACCTCGTGGCGGCGAACCTCGACGCCCAGATCGAAGAGAAGGCGAAGATCATCGAGACGACGGAGGTCAACGAGCGCATCCGCGTCGTGCTCCGCCTCCTCACCCGTCAGCTCGAAGTCCTCCGGATGCGCGAGCGGATCAACTCGCAGATCAAGGAGGACATGGGGAAGAACCAGCGCGAGTACGTCCTCCGCCAGCAGCTCAAGGCGATCAAAGAGGAGCTCGGCGAGGACGACGGCGATCAGGGCGATCTCGACGGCCTCGAGGAGCGGATCGTCAAGGCGAACCTCCCGAACGAAGCCGAGACGGTCGCGAAGAAGCAGCTCAAGCGCCTCCGCGCGATGCAGGTCGGCAGCGCCGAATACACCGTCGTGCGCACCTACCTCGACTGGATCCTCGACATCCCCTGGCACCACCAGACCCAGGACGTGATGGACATCCAGGCCGTCCGCAAGATCCTCGACGAGGATCACTACGGCCTCGAGAAGGTGAAGAAGCGCATCCTCGAGTAGCTCGCGGTGCGGAAGCTCAAGGCCATCAAGGAAGAGCTCGGCGAGGACGAGGGCGATCAGGGCGATCTCGACGGCCTCGAAGAGCGCATCGTCAAGGCGAACTTCCCGACCGAAGCCGAGTCCGTCGCCAAGAAGCAGC
>JBKJQC010000249.1:0-5339 GCA_046593995.1 Polyangiales bacterium | reverse complement strand
GAAGCTCGCGCGGCTTGGCGAGCGGATCGTCGAGGTCCCCATCTCTTACCGTCCCCGGACGGCCGACGAGGGCAAGAAGATCAAGTGGCACCACGCGCTCCTGTATGCGTGGACGCTCACGAAGTACCGGTTCGCGAGCCCGCGGCGCGTCGAGCGGCCTCCCGACGCGTGAGGGCTGCCTCGAGCGAATTCCACCAGCGCGTCACCGTCGTCGCGAATGGGAGGAATCGAGCCATGTCTTCCGGTGACGCTCTCCCCGTGATCGGCTGCTGTCCAACCCGACCTCTAGACTAGCGACATGCGGGTCGCGGTCATCGGCGCCGGATACGTTGGTCTTGCCTCGGCGCTTTCGCTGGCGCACTCCGGCCACCAGGTGCGCGTGCTGGACCGCGACACCTCGAGGATCGGCGTGCTTCGAGCGGGACACGACCCCCTCGGGGAGCCGGGCGTGGCCGAGCTCGTCGACGCGACCGAGGTCGCGTACACTGCCTCTCCGCGCGAGGCTCTCGGTGATGCAGAGATCGTTCTCGTCGCCGTCGATACGCCTCTGGCCGACGGCGGCGCGGCGGATCTGTCGCGACTGCACGAAGCCGCCGCGACGGTCGCCGAGAGAGCACCGCCCTGCCCCGTCCTCATCCGCTCGACTGTCCCGGTCGGCACGGGAGACGCGCTGCAGGGCGCGCAGCTGCGCCGGTACTCGGTCGTGTCGAACCCGGAGTTCCTGCGGGAGGGGCACGCGATCGCGGACTCACTCCGTCCCGGACGCGTTGTGGCCGGCGGCAGCGCTGATACCGCCGACGCGGTGCGCGCGCTCTTCGCCCCCATCCTCGCGCAGTCGTGGGCGCCGATCGCGGACCTTTTGCCGGGCGCACATCCGCCGCTCCAGTGGATGGATCGTCGGAGCGCCGAGCTCGCGAAATACGCGTCCAACGCGTACCTCGTGACGCGACTCTCATTTGTAAACGAAATTGCGAACGTTGCGGCGACGACCGGCGCGGACGTCCGCGCGGTCCTCGATGTCCTCGCGGGCGACCCGCGGATCGGCCCCTCGTACCTCCGCCCGGGGCTCGGCTGGGGCGGGTCGTGCTTCCCGAAGGACACGCGCGCGCTACTGTCGTTCGCCTCGGATCACGGCTACGAGTTCACGCTCCTGCGCGCGGTGATCGAGCAGAACAACGAGCAGCTCCTCCGCTTCCTGAAGCTCATCACGAACGAGCTTCCGGCGTCCAACGGCGCGAAGCTCGCGTTGCTCGGTCTCGCCTTCAAGGCCGGCACCCGCGATGTTCGGCAATCTCCGGCGGTCGCCCTCGCCGCGCTCCTGCACGAGCGTGGCTATTCGATACGCGCGTATGACCCCGCAGTCCGCGGTCCCGTGCCGGGAGTACCGGGCCTCGTGGGCGACTATGCGCTAGCGGACACGGTGAGAGGTGCGAATGCGCTCGTCATCGCGACGGAGTGGCGAGAGTTCGCCGCGATAGATCTCGAATGGGTGAGGCGAGAAATGGCGAGCGATCTCGTGTTCGACGGACGGTGCATCCTCGATCCGCGCAAGGTCGCTGCTGCTGGCCTGCGCTACTTCGGGATCTGCCCGCTGGCGCTCGCCGACGTCGACTGACCGTCTGACATCGCGTCGCTGAGCTCTGCCCACCACCGGCGGGCCAGCGTGGGGAAGTCAAACTCCCGAAGCACGTAGGTTCGGCCGCGCTCGCCCATCTCGCGCGCCTCGTCAACGTTGTCGGTGAAGCGCACGACCGCGGCCGCCAACGCCTCCGGATCTTCGGGCGGCACCACGATGCCGCAGCCCTCACGCTCGAGGAGAGAGCCCATCTCGCCGCTGAAGCCCATGATCACGGGGGTGGCGCATGCGAGAGAAGGGACCACCTTGGCGGGACGCGTCGACCGGAACAGCGCCGAGTCTCGCATCGGCGCGATCGTCGCGCGAGCGAACGCAAGGTAGCGGGCGACCTCGGCTGGCGGGACGCTCCCAAGGAAGCGGATGTTGTCCAGACCCAACGCCGTGGCGGCCTGTTCGAGCCGCTCGCGCTCGGGGCCGTCTCCGAGGAACACGAAGCCGATGCGGGCGTCAGCCCGAAGGCGGTCGGCGACTTCCACGATCGTGTCGAGCGCCTGCGCGTGCCCGATGGTCCCGGCATAAAAGAAGAGCGCGCGATCGGCGAGCGGCCCAAGCCGTACGCGCTGAGCTTCGCACGCGAGATCGTCGTACCGACGGAACGTCTCGGGGTCGACGCCGTTCGGGAGCATCAACAGCTTCGACGCTCCCCCCTCCGGATGCCCCGCGATGTGGACAAAGTGCCCGTCACTGGTCACCGTGATCCGCCAGGCCAGTCGGTAGCAGAGGCCTTCGAGATCCAGCAACCTGTCCGCGACGAAGCCCGGCCGCACGGCGCCCATCGCAAGCGGAACGCCGGGCCAGATGTCCGACGCGTACATCACGAGCGGCACCCCGTAGCGCCGCGCGATCAGCGCAGCCGGAAGGACGAGCGGGAGCGGAGGAGATTCGACAACGACGAGGTCGGGGTCCAGATCCATGAAGAGGCCGACGCCGGCGCTGAGCGCGAAAGAGCCATGGTTCACGAGTCGCAGCCACTTGCTCTGGCCGCCATAGGCGAAGAGAGGGAGCCGATGGATGCGGACGCCTTCATGCTCCTCGACCATGGGGAGCCACGGCCGGTAGCCGCGCTGGATCAGGCCACTCGGATAGTTCGGCATCCCGGTGAGGACGTCGACCGCGACACCGAGCCTCGTCAGCGTGCGCGTGATCGCCGCGTAGCGGACCTGCGGAGCGCCGACCTCGGGCCAGTAGTACTGAGTTACGATGAGCACGCGGCGTGGGGCGTTCACCGCACGAGGCTAGCGCTCATGATTGCGCCGGTGCTCAGGCTCACGCGCGACTCAGCGATCTACGCCCTCGGGGCCGTCGCCGGCAAGGCGGTGGCTGTCGCGCTCGTTCCGGTGCTGACGCGATCTCTGTCCCCCGACGAGTTCGGCCGCTTCGAAGTCCTCTCGACGCTCGGGACCGCACTGATTTGGGCGCTCCTGCTGGGACTCGACCGCGCTGCTCTACGGCTCGCGTTCAACGGCGACATCACCCAGCGGCGCACCTTGTTCGGCAGCTGGTACGCGATCGCGACCGCCCTCGCGCTTCCGCCTTCGGTGCTCCTCGTCGCGGCTGCTGGTCCGATCAGCGCCGCGCTATTCGGAAATGCCGCGCATGCATCGGCCGTCGCGCTCGTGGGTGCGATCGCTGTCTTCGGGATCTACGAGGCGATAGCGCTCACGGTCCTGCGCGTCCTGCGACGGCCCGGTCTCTACGCTGCCGTGAACGGCGCGCGCCTCGTCCTGAACGCGGCCTTGGTGGTCGCGGTGATCGTGGCATTCGGCGCAAGCGTCGAACTCATGGTGCTCGCGCTCGCGCTGAGCTTCGCCGCCTCGGCGATCGCAGGGGCAGGGCTCGTGCGTTACACCGTCCTTGGCCGGCCGTCGCTTCGAGCATCTCGCGCGTTGTTCCGACTCGGTCTGCCCCTGGCGCCGGCGGTCGCGGCCAACTGGATCGCGGAGTTCGCGATCCGCGCGATCGTCTTGGGTCTTGCTGGCCCGACCGAGGTCGCCTACCTCGGTCTTGGAGTGCGGGTCGCGTCAATCGCCGGCCTTGCCATCGGCGGCCTGCAGCTCGCGTGGGAGCCTCATGCGTACGATCTCGGGGCCACGCCGACGTCGCGTCGCCAGCTCGCCCACGACGCGCGGCGCGCCCTCGTCGCAGTGGCGGCCGTGACCGCGCTGATCGCGCTGCTCTCGCGTGAACTCGTGCTTGTCCTTGGTGGACCGGCTTATCTGCCGGCCCTTCCCGCCGTGGGCTTCTGCCTCATCGCCGTGCTCGGGGGCATGATCTTCATCGTGACAAGCACACCGAGCATGCTCGACACGGCGGCCCGCGACGTCGGCATCGCGATCCTGCTCGGCATCGGTGCGTCGATGCTCGCCACGGTGGCGCTCGCGGCCCGTTTCGGCGGGGCTGGCGCGGCGGCGGGAATCGCACTGGGCCAGGTCACCTCGGTGCTCGCCATGGCTTGGGTAGGCCGCTACCGCTCTCCTGTTCCGATCGCATGGCGGCCGACCGCGAGCGTGCTGATCGCGGCGGCGGCAGTCGCGCTGGCATCGACCGTCGTCGACACATCGCCCGCGGCGCGCGGCGCCGTCGCTGCGCTATTTGCAGTCGTCCTGGTCGCGGAAGGTACCGTTGCCGCGATGACTGGCCGGCTCATTCGGCACGTACGCGTTTGATCTCCCCGCAATGGGAAACACTCGCCCTCACGTTCTCGGAGAGACATTCGCGGTGTACGAGCGGACGGTCAGTCTGGTAGCAATAGGGTGGACGCCCTGTTACGTGTCGACGTCGACGTCTTCGCCGATGCTAGTCTCGAGCCGTGGCCGAGGACCGTCCAGGTATCGAGCATGTCGTGGATCCATCGACGGGAACGATCCTCGCGATCGTCATCAAAGGCGACTTCAAGGGCGCGAAGTACAACTTTGTCACGCCCGACGCCTTCTCGATGCAGGTCGGCATCAACTTCTACGAGCGGAACGAGCGCATCAAGCCCCACTTGCACCTCGAGCAGACACGCGAGATCGGCCGCACGCAGGAATTCATCTATCTGAAGACTGGCCGCGTCCATCTCCACGTCTACGACGAGCAGCATCGCCATGTCAAGGCGATCGAGATGCTCGCTGGCGATTCCGTGATGCTTGCCAATGGTGGCCACGGTTTTGACGTAGTTGATGACGCAACGCTGGTCGAGGCGAAACAGGGACCGTATTCCCCCGTTTCGGACAAAGTCACTTTCGACTGATCGCGTCCGCGACGATCCGCTCCAGCTCGTCGAAGTAACGGTCCCACGTGAAGCGGGCCATCATGGCTCGCGCGCCGGGTTCGGGCGTCGGCGCCCTCAGCGCGGACAGCAGCGCAGCCGACATGGACTCGGTCGTCGGGTCTCCCGCGTGTATGAGCCGAGTTGCCTCGACCTCGGGGTCCATCTCCATCTCGGTCGACCACACGACCTTCTTGCCAAGCGCCAGAGCCTCGAACGGCGCGATCGCGAACTCGGCCCAATTCGGATGTAGGAACACGTCGCAATGCGCGATCCAGTCCGGGAGCTCGCTCTCGGGGATGAAGCCGACGAAACGGACGCGGCCCGCGATCCCATGCTCCGCAGCGAGCTTGGTCAACGCGGCCTGTCGCTCGCCGAGCCCGCCGATCACCAGATGTGCATCCGGGAACTCCGCGAGGGCTACCTGGAACGATCGGATCGCGAGGTCGACAC
>JBKJQC010000134.1:0-8655 GCA_046593995.1 Polyangiales bacterium | reverse complement strand
CTGCGACCAGGCGTGCACCGGGCAGTGCGAGGCGTGCGACGGCGCGACGACCGCAGGGATCTGCGCGCCGGTGATCGGCGTTCCCCACGGTGCGCGCGCGGCCTGCGTCGGAGTCGGCGCAGCGTGCGGCGGAACCTGCGACGGCATCCAGCGCGCGGCATGCAAGTATCCGGCGACCGGTACTACGTGCGGCGCGGCGACGTGCACGGCAGGCGCGCAGAGCGCCTCTCACTGCGACGGACAGGGCGCGTGCGCCCCGAAGGATGCAGTGCAGTGCTCGCCCTATGCGTGCGGAAGTACGCAGTGCAAGACGGCGTGCGCGATCGACACCGAGTGCGCGCAGGGCTTCCGCTGCGACAACATGGTCTGCGTCCCGTCGGCCGTGGGGAAGTGCGTGCAGGACGACGCGGCCGTCGAGGCGACCGACGGGAAAGTCACTTCGTGCCTTCCGTTCCGCTGCGTGGCCGGCGCGTGCAAAGACAAATGCAGCGCGAGCGAGGATTGCGCGACCGGTTACGCGTGCGACGCCGCATCGCGGGCGTGCGTACCTGCGCAAGCGCCCGTCGAGGATCCGGGCGGCGGTTGCTCGACGAGCTCCCCGCGCGGCACGGGTGCGGGATCGTGGGCGTGGATCGTCCTCGGGCTCGCGGCCGTCGGTCTGCGACGCCGATGCGCGGCCGCGTAAATTGATCGACGCCGGGCACGAGCTGCGCGATTCGCGGGACGTTCTTCGACTTCGTCGACGACTCTACTCCGGGGGGCACGACGGCGCGCGATTCGCGAGGATGGGGTCTGTAGCGGCCTGTCCCGATTGCCCACCGCGTAGCCCCGGCCGCGGTCGCTTGCGATGACGAACGGCGGCTGCGACGCTCGCGCGCATGAGGAAGATGCTGCTCGCCCTCGCGGGCGGAATGGTCGTGTCTTGTGGCTACCCTTCGAACACGAGCGAGGCGACATCGACGTTGTCGATCGTTCGCTCGGCGTTCGGCGCGCACCTGCACGACGCGAGGCCGATGCGCGTGGTGGGTGGCGTCGCCGAGGGCGCGTTCCGCTCCGTCGCCGTTCGCATCCCGAGCCGCGCCTCCGAGCCGATGCGGCTCGATTCCGGGCAGGGATTCATCGAAGTGCGCGAAGAGGGCGCGCTGCCGGTGGTGTTCGCAGCGGTCGACAACGCGCTCGTCTTCCACGGCGTCGATCGTGCGACCGATCGCGTGCACGTGCTCGAGGATGCGCGCATCGAGGAGCTACGCGTCCTTCGCAGCCCCGAGGCGCGTCGTCACGTCGTCTACGACGTGCGGCTCGGCGGGTCGGCGACTTCGGCGGAGCTCGTCGGAGAGCGCGTCGAGATCCGCGACGCGCGTGGGCAGGTGCTCGTCGCCTCCGAGCCGATGTTCGCGGTCGACGCGCATGGCGTCCGCCGCGCCGTCCACGTCACGCTCGATCGCAGCGACGGTCGCGTGCGTGTCGACACGACGCTCGACGACGCCGGGCTCGCGTATCCGATCGTCGTCGATCCCTCGTGGACGACGGCGGGGTCGCTGTCCGGTCCGCGCAGCGCCCACGTCGCCACGTTGCTGCCGGATGGGAGAGTGCTCGTCGCCGGCGGCGCCTCTGTCCCGTCGCTCGGTGACTTTGCGCCCTCGAGCGCCCTGACGACCGCGGAGATCTACGACCCTGCATCGAGCTCCTGGAGCGCCACCGGCAGCATGGCGAAGCCGCACTTCCACGCCGCGCTCACGGTGCTCGCCGACTCGCGCATTCTCGTCACCGGCAACGGCAACGGCGATACGTCCGCCGAGATCTACGACCCCGGAACGAAAGCGTGGTCGTTGGCGGCCCCGATGAAGGAGGGACGCGGGCGACACATCTCGGTGCGGCTCGCGACCGGCGAGGTCTTCGTCGCCGGTGGCTACTTCTCCTCGACCGCCGAGGTCTACAACCCGTCGGTGAACGTCTGGACGCTCATAAACTCGAGTTCCGTGCCGCGATTCGGTTCGGCAGCTGCCGTGCTCCCGGGCGGAAAGATCCTGGTCGTCGGTGGCGTGCGTGACGCCAGCGGAACGGCGGCGTCGGCGGTGCTCACGACCGAGATTTTCGATCCGGCAACGCGCACTTGGTCGACCGCCGCCCCGATGGAGATCGGACATATGGTGCCGACGGCGACGACGTTGCCGGATGGTCGCGTCCTCGTGCTCGGCGGCTCCAGCTACAACAATGTTCCGATCTCGGACGCGCGGATCTACGACCCCGCGACGAACACGTGGTCGTCCGCGATCTCCGGTATCGGCGCGCGACGCGGACACACCGTGACCCTGCTCACGACGGGCAAGCTCCTCATCGCCGGCGACACGCACCCTTCGGCGACCGCGCAGCTCTTCGATCTCTCGACGCTGTCGGCCGTGGAGACGCTTACGATGGTGCCGCGCGGCCGTCACACCGCGACGATGCTGAAATCCGGAGGCGTCCTCCTCGCGGGCGGCGACACCTACGACGCCGTCGTCTCGAGCGCGCAGATCTACACGTCGCTCGGCCGTGGCGTCGCGTGCACGACCGCGACGGACTGCGAGTCCGGGTTCTGCGTCGACGGCGTGTGCTGCGGGAGTGCGTGCACCTCGACGTGTTCGGCGTGCGACGTCGCGGGAATGGTCGGCACGTGCTCGCCGGTCGCATCTGGAGCCCCGCACGGCGCGCGCACGTGCGGTTCGTTCGCGTGCGTCGCGGGCGCCTGCGCGACCGGCTGCACGAGCGATGCCGAGTGCACGTCTGACACCTATTGCCTGGCGGGAAGCTGCGCGGCGCGCAAGACCGAGGGCGGTTCGTGCAGCGCCGCGAACGAGTGCACGAGCGGCTTCTGCACGGATGGCGTTTGTTGCAACGTCGCGTGCACGGGCACCTGCCAGGCCTGCGGTGTCGGGGGCGTGTGCACGACGGCGACCGGCGCGCCGCGTGGCGCTCGAAGCTGCAGCGGTGCGACGGTGGGCGTGTGCGGCCCGAGCTGCAACGGGGTCGACGCGCTCGCGTGTCACTTCGCGACGCCAATGACGGCGTGCGGCGCCGCTTCGTGCACCGCCGGGGTGTCGAAGTTGCCGGGGACCTGCAACGGCGCCGGCGCGTGCACGGAAACCATGACCTCGTGCGGCGCGTACGCGTGCGGCGCGACCGCATGCAAGACGTTCTGCAGCACCAACACGGACTGTGCGACGGCCTACGTCTGCAAGGCGGGCGTTTGCGTCGCTGGTGCGAGCAGCGGGACCACGTGCGCGACCAACGACGCGTGCGCGAGCGGTCACTGCGTGGACGGCGTGTGCTGCGACACGAGGTGCGATGCGACCTGCGCGGCCTGCGACGTACCGGGCAAGGCGGGCGCGTGCAGCCCCGTCGTCGGCGATCCGCGCCCGTCCAAGCCGACGTGCGACGACGGCGGGACGGACGTCTGCAAGAAGCGCAAGTGCGACGGCGTCGACATCACGAAGTGCGCTGGCTACGTGGCGAGCGTCGCGACCGTCTGCAAGCCGGCGACGTGTGAGGGCAGCACTCTGCTCGCAGACTCGACCTGCGATGGCGCGGGCGCTTGCAAGCCCCCGGCGCCGCGTCCCTGCGCGCCCTATGCATGTGCATCCGGCGCATGCCGCACGACGTGCGCGCAGCCGACGGACTGTGACACCGGCTACGCGTGCGTCGACGCGAAGTGCGTTCCGCAGTCGCAGGCCGCGAAGTGCTCGAACGATGGTCTGTCGGTCGTCACGGCCGACAAGACCGAGAGCTGTGGTTCGTATCGCTGCGTCGGCGACCGCTGCCGCGAGACGTGCACGACCTCCGCGGAGTGCGCGCCCTCGCTCACTTGCAACACCGCCACGAAGACGTGCGAAGCGCTGGCGGCGACCGGCGACGACGGCGGCTGTCGAGTGTCCGCGCCCGGTGCGCGCGGCGCGGCGCCCTGGCTCGCGTTCCTAGGTTTGTCCGCCCTCGTTGCGTACACGAGGCGCCGGAGGTGACGTCGTTCCGGGAACTGCCGCTACCCCCACGCGCTGAGCTCATCGCCCGGCTCCGTGTCGTGGTAGGTTCGCCGCGGAGCGCCTCCCATGCTGAAGTGCCATCACATCGCCCTCTCCGCGGCCCTCCTCGTCGGTGCTGCGAGCGTCCTCGCTCCGGCCCGCGCCGACGAGCCCACGCTCGCCGACAAGGCGTCCGCGCGCGACCTCTTCAACGCAGGCATGGCGCTCCGCCAGAAGGGAGACAAGGCCGGCGCGCTCGCGAAGTTCAAGGCCGCCTACGCGCTCTGGCCGTCGCCGAGCACCGGCGTCGAGCTCGGGCGCACGCACATGATGCTCGGCGAGCTGATCGAGGCGCGTGAACGCTTCCTCGAGACCGCGAAGTTCCCCGAGAAGTCGTCGGAGAGCTCCGCGACGAAGACCGCCCGAGAGGACGCGACCAAGCTCGCCGAGGAGCTCGCGCCGAAGATCCCTTCGATCGTCTTCGCGCTCGGCCCCGCCCCCGCCGGCGCGACGGTGCACGTGTCGCTCGATGGCCGTGAGCTCCCTGCAGAGACGCTGACGTCGCCGCGCAAGGTGAACCCCGGCACGCACGCGATCGTCGCGCGTGCGACGGGGACGTCGGAGGTGAAGATCACCGTCGAGGTGAAGGAGGGGGAGACGCGCGAGGTCCCGATCAAGTTCGGCGCGCCGGCTGCGTCCGACACGCCCGCGCCCGCGCCCTCCGCATCGCCCGGGCCGGCCGCGCCGAGCGGGCCGCCGGCCGACACCGGGAGCGTCGCGCCGGCACCGAGCTACACGCTCGTGTGGGTCGGGTTCGGGATCGCCGCCGTCGGTGTCGTCGCGGGGGCGACCACCGGCTTGATGGCGTCGTCGAAGGCGTCGACCCTCTCCGAAGGCTGCACCGATGGCCGCTGCCCGCCGGAGTTGCACGGCACGGTCGACTCGTATCAGACGCTCGGCACCATCTCGACCATCTCGTTCGTCGTCGCCGGGATCGGCGCGGGGATCGGCATCTACGGGTTGGTCTCCTCGTCGTCGGCGCCTCCCAAAGCGACCGCGCGGACCGCGCAACCGTGGCTCGGCCTCGGAGCCGCCGGCATCGCGGGGACGTTCTGATGCGCGCGCTCGCATTGGCGCTCGTGTGCGGGGTCTTCGCGCAGGCCACGGCGTGCACTGCGATCCTCGGCTCGTACGAGAAGGACGACGGCGTCCCGACCGATGCCTCGCTCGCGGACTCGGGCGCGGACTCGGGCGCGGCCGCCGACGCCGTCGCGGACTCGTCCGGCGGAGACACGACCGAAGCGAGCGACACCGCCGACGGCGCCGCGCCCGATTCGGCCAGCAAGCTCGATTCGAGCGCGCAACCCGACGCCGACGCGACGAGCGCCGACGTCGGCACCGACACGGCTGCGAAGCCAGATGCCGCGGACGCGTCGGATACGGCGCCCGCGACCGACACCGCGCTGACCGACAGCGCCCCAGACGCACGCGACACCGGCAGCGCGGACACCGGCGGCCCCGATCAGGGAGCGCCGGACACGTTCTCCTGCCCGACCGGCACCACGGCCTGCTCCGGCCGCTGCGTCAACACCGGCGCCGATCCGCTCAATTGCGGCATGTGCGGACGAATCTGCACCAACCGGCAGTACTGCAGCGGCGCGGGCGTCTGCGTGTGCCGCCCCGGCCTCTTCGACTGCAACTCGGTCTGCGTCGACATCACGTCGAACGGGCCGAACTGCGGTGGTTGCGGGATGCCCTGCGTCAACCCACAGGTGTGCCACGCCAACGCTTGCGTCGGCATCTGCCCGACCGGGACGATTAACTGCGGGGGCGGGTGCGTCGACACCCAGAAGGACGAGCTGAACTGTGGCGATTGCGGCGCCGTCTGCGCGACCGATGAGCTCTGCACCAACGGCAACTGCGAGGTGTACACGGCGTCGACCAACTGCTCGGCGTGCCCCTGCGTGTCGTGCAGCGGGAAGGTATGCTGCCCCGGCCTCGGGACGCAGACGTCGCCCATCTGCGTCGCCGCGGCGGTCTGTCCTCCCTGATCGAGAGACGCCTCAGCCCTCGATTCCAATGGCTGCATCGAGCAGTGAGCTTCAATACTTGCAGCAGCGGAAGCCGACCCAGTCCTGTCGATCGCTCCGGTTCCTGGTCGTCGGCGCGCCGCACGTCGCCTCGCTCGCGTCTTCCTTGAACGAGCCGCCGCGCACCCGACACGCGTCCGTCTGCCCGGTGGACGCTCCGCAAGAGTCTTCCCACTCCGCCACGTTGCCGCTCATGTCGTAGAGACCATTGAGCTCGGGGCTCGAGCCGATGCACGACGCGAGGCTCCGCACGTTCACGATGTTCGTCACTCCCGCATCCGGCGCGAGACGGTCGGCGGTGTTGCACTTCGTCGCGTCGGCGCTGCCGCCGTAGGGCCACGTCGGCGACGAGCCGTAGGAGCACGCGTGCCGCCACTGCGAGACGTTCGGATCGTCCGACTTGTCGAACGGCGTCGGGTTCTTCTGCGTGCTCGAGCCGATCGCCCCGCACAGCCGTCGGTCCATCCACGTGCAGTACGCCCACGCGTCGCACCAATCGACGTTGCGCACCGGTGTCGATCCGGAAGGGAGCGAACCGCCTGCCGCGAAGCTCGTCTTCCACTTGCACGCGGTCGGGAGGCCGATCGCGCTCGGCTGCACCTTCGACGAGAAGCCCTTGTACTGGTCGACGGTCACCTCCGTCGGATCGATGCAGTACGCGGACGTCCCGACCGGCACGCGGATCATCCCCGCCGGACAGAACGTGCAGCGGAGCGCCTCGCACGTGCCGCTGATGCAGTCGCCGCCGTCCTTGCACTTGCGACCCGAGCTGCAGCGCGTGCAGGAACCGCCACAGTCGGTGTCCGTTTCGTCACCGCTCTGCACCTTGTCGAGACAGGTGTTCACGTCCGCGTTCGCGTTGGCGTCCGCGTTCGCGTTGGCGTCCGCGTCCGCGTGCACGTCCGCGTTCGCATCCGCGTGCGCGTTCGCATCCGCGTGCGCGTCCGCATCGACCCCGGCGTCGGCGATCGCCTCCCGCTCGCTGGTCAGATCCTCGAACGGAATCGCCAGCGAGCACGCGCCCGTCACGAGCACGCCCATGAGGGCGACGACCCGCAGACGAAAGCGCATCGCCCCCAGCGTAGCGCGGCTCCCGACCGTCGGCCGTAGACCGTTGACCGCGGACCGTTTCAGATCTTGTTCCGCTCGAGCCAGAGGCGGATCTGCTCGCGCTCCTCCTCGGAGAACGGCTTCGTGCGCGGCGGCATCGTCTTGTCGATCACGACCCGCTTCTCGATCTCTGCGCGGGTGCCGATCCAGGCTTGGTACGAGGAGAGATCGGTGCCCGCGGTACCGCCCGGCGCGTGGCACGCCGAGCAGACGCGCGCGTAGAGCGGCTTCATCGTCTGCTCCCAGTCCGCGATCGCCTCGGACGCCGCGGTCCCCGAGACCTTGCGCACGGGATTCTCCGTCGCCTGTGGCGCGAGGATCCACACCTCCCCGGTCGATGCGCCATAGAGCCGCGCGTCGGCCGGGAGCTTCGCGCCCACGCTGCGTGCGAGCGCTTCGCCGTCGACGACCGCGAGCTCGGCGCCGGCCGTGATCCACACGCGGCTACCGGCCGTCGTCATGGACCCGAGCTCGACGTCGGCCGTCCAGCGGAGCGCCAACGAGGTGGCGTTCTCGAGCCAGAGCGCGCGACCCGCGGTCACGACGAGCTGTCCCTCGGCGTCGATCGCCACGGCGCGCGCGCCGTTCACCGTGAACACGCGATGCGCGTTCGCAGTGGCGGTCACATTCCACGCGTGGACGTCGTTGCCCTCGAGCCACGCGACCCGGCCGCGGCCCGCGGTGATGCGACCGTGCGCCGGACCGGTGAACCGCTTCACCTCGGTGCCGTCCGCGATGGCGATGCCGCCCTCGACGCCGAAGGCGATCGTCTTGTCGTCGATCGCAGCGACGCTCCGGACGACGTCGGTGCTCAGCCCATAGCGGCCGCCGATGTCCTCGAAGAGGCCGGTGCTGCGCACGCGGAGGAGGTTGCCGTCGGCGGACACGCCGACCACCCAGGTGCCGCCGCTGCCGTCGCTCGCGGGGAGCGTCGTCGCGGTGGTCCACGCGGTGACGCCTTGCACGATGGTGCGCACCGCGCCGGCGGCCATGACCGTCGCGCCCTTGTCACCGAAGAGGATCGCCTCTCCCGCGCCCTCGACGACCGCCTCGATCTTGCCGACTTCGTCCTTCCCGGCGTTCCAGTCGACCGCGTGCAACGCGAGGTCGTCGACGAGGCTCGCGCGCGCCGACTTGGGGCCCTCGCCCTCGATGTCTCCCTCGCTGCAACCTGCCCATGTACCGACTGAGAGCGGAGCTGCGAGGAGCAGCGTCACGACGAGGAGGAGGCGCTTCACTTCAGCATCTCCCGGACGATCTCGCCGTCGCGCATGTGCTTCCGCGGATCGAGCCCCTGCGCGCCGAGGAACGTCGCCATGACGTCGGGCGGCCCGATCGGACGATCGCCGTCGTAGAACTTCAGACCGCTGGCCTTCGGGAGGAGCTGCTCCGCGTCGGAGGCGCCGAACGTCTGCGGATCGAGCCCCTGCGCGCCGAGGAACGTCGCCATGACGTCGGGC
>JBKJQC010001246.1:0-3025 GCA_046593995.1 Polyangiales bacterium | reverse complement strand
TTCTTCTCGGACTTCTCGGACTTCTCACCTTTGTCGGTGGACGTCTCCTTCTTGCCGCACCCTGCGACCGAGCCGCAGGCGAAGGCGAAGGCGACGAGCGAAAGACAACCGACGTACGAACGGAACGACATCATCGAAGACCCTCCGGAAACGGAGCGCGCAGCCTACCAGACCGTCGGCCCGTGCACAGGGAGCCGCCTCTTCCATGGTGACGATGCCTACATCGTCACGCGCGGCGACGGGATTGAACACGGAGGCACGGAGGCACGGAGGATCAAGAGTCTGTCGGCCGCCGTCCTAGCCCCGCGCGACCTTCGAGCATCGCCCGCGGCGAGACCTCGGAGCGTGCGTACGGCAGCACTTCTTCGACCTCCGTGCCTCCGTGCCTCCGTGTTCCATCGGATTCGATCTTCCGTTGGCGAGACGAATCGAAAGCCGGCTACGCTCGAAGCACGCGCGCGAACGAGCCGTCGGCCGTGAGCCTTCGACCGTCCGCCGCGATAGAGACAGGGAGGACGAGACATGTCGGCAGTGACGGGCGGCGAGGGACTGAAGGTCAACCTCCACCAGCTCCTGAAGACGATGATCGACAAGGGGGCGAGCGACCTCCACCTCACGACGGGGTCGGCGCCGCTCCTGCGCATCGACGGCTCGATCGTGCCGCTTCGGCTCCCGCCGCTCACGCCGATGGACACGAAGCAGCTCGTCTACTCGGTGCTGACCGAGGAGCAGAAGGTCCACTTCGAGAAGCACAACGAGCTCGACCTCTCGTTCGGCGTGAAGAACCTCTCGCGCTTCCGCTGCAACGTGTTCATGCAGCGCGGCGCCATCGCGTCGGCGATCCGTGGCATTCCCTTCCGCATCCTCACGTTCGACGAGCTCGGGCTCCCGCCGATCGTGCAGGAGCTGTCGATGAAGCCGCGCGGGATGGTGCTCGTCACCGGCGCGACCGGCTCCGGCAAGTCGACCACGCTCGCCGCCATGGTCGACAAGATCAACAGCGAGACGCGTCAGCACATCATGACGATCGAGGACCCGATCGAGTTCCTCCACGCGCACAAGATGTGTCTCGTGAACCAGCGCGAGGTCGGCGCCGACACGATTTCGTTCAAGGCGGCGCTGAAGTACGTCCTCCGCCAGGATCCGGACGTCGTGCTCGTCGGCGAAATGCGTGACCTCGAGACCATCGAGGCCGCGCTCACCATCGCCGAGACGGGTCACTTGGTCTTCGCGACGCTGCACACCAACTCGTGCGCGCAGACCATCAACCGCATCATCGACGTCTTCCCGGCGAACCAGCAGCAGCAGATCCGCGCGCAGCTGTCGTTCACGCTCCAGGGCGTCATCTCGCAATCGCTCTTGCCGCGAATGGGGCAGTCCGGCCGCGCGATGGCGCTCGAGATCATGGTCCCGAACGCTGCCATCCGAAACCTCATCCGCGAGGACAAGATCCACCAGATCTACTCGCAGATGCAGATCGGCCAGGAGAAGTACGGGATGACCACCTTCAACCAGAGCCTCTACAACCTCCACAGCAAGCGAATGATCTCGTCGGAGGAGGCGCTGTCTTATTCGCAGGACCCGGAGGAGCTCCGGGTCATGTTGGAGCGCGGCACGGCGATGTTGCAGCCGGGCATGCGCGGTCAACCGCCGCGCTGATCAGTGCGCGATGGCCTGCGGCGGCACCGGCGGCGGCTTGAACTGCACCCCGGGCCTGGGCGGTGCCGGCGACGGAGCCGGAGCCGGAGCCGGCGCTGCCTGGGGCGGAGCCGCAGACGCAGACGCAGACGCGGAGGCCGACGCCGATGCAGCAGCGGCTGCGGCCTCTTCAGCGTCGCTCGGCATCGATAGCCACCACACGAGCAAGAGCGCGAGGAGCGCGGCGCCCAGATACGGGAGCCACGACGGAGAGCGCGGCTCGTCGAGCACGACGCCGTGGTGCGGGAGGTCGTCGCCGTCGACGAGGGGGGGGTGCGCATGCGCGTCGTGCGCATCGTGCTGCTTGCCGTGTGCGGGAACGTGGGCCATCGCGGACCGGCACGGTCGCCCGAGCAGGGCTCGCGGTCAAGCCGAGCGATCGGAGGACCGACCGGCTGCGGCGATCTCCCGCGAGCTGGACCTCGGGCGTATCCGCGCCACGCTCGAGCGGAGTCCGCGCCTCGCGATCCGAGTGCAGAGGATACGCGGCACCACCGTCTCCTCGGGTGCGGAGCTCCGACGGCTGTCGCACTGCTTCACACTCATCGTGTCAGCCGGCGCCCTCGGCTCGGTATCGCGCGTGCATCCGGCCGCCCGTCCTCGATGCGACGACCCCGCACCCACCCCTCGACCTCCGGCCGCGTCACCGCGCGTCGCAATGCCGTCATCCCGCGGCAGCTCTTCTCGATCGGCGAGGTCGTCGCGGGCCACTACGAGATCCGGGCGCTCCTCGGATCCGGCGGCATGGGGCAGGTCTTCGAGGCGCACGACCGCGACCTCAACCGCCGCGTCGCGATCAAGGCGCACTGGCCGCACATGCGCGCGTTCTCGATTCGCAAGGAGGCGCAGGCGCTCGCCGCGATCCGGAACGAGGCGGTGCCCACGGTGCACGGCATCGAGCTGCACGACGGCGTCGAGCTCCTCGTCATGGAGCGGATCTGGGGCATGACGCTCGCCGAGCACGTCGCGCAGGCGCGCGCGCGCGGCGGCCTCTCCATCGGGGAGATCGTCGAGGTGCTGAGGCGACTCGCCGACGCGCTCGCGGCGGTGCACGATGCAGGGATCGCGCACCGAGACGTGAAGCCCGCGAACGTGATGCTCGCACCACGTCGGCTCGTGCTCACGGACTTCGGCGTCTTCCTCCCCGAGTTCGAGGAGACCGAGGGGAGCCCTGGGACGCTCGAGTACATGGCGCCCGAGGCGCTCGCGCGTCGAGTCGCGCGCGGCGATGCGCATCGGCTCGACATCTACGCCCTCGGGGTCGTCGCCTACGAGCTGCTCACCGGGGCGCGCCCGTTCGACGCGTCGTCACGGAGCGATCTCGTGC
>JBKJQC010001128.1:0-4069 GCA_046593995.1 Polyangiales bacterium | reverse complement strand
GAAAGAGGCCTTCGCCGGCAAGAAGGGTGAGCCCACGCTCGTCGCGTTCATCGAAGATCCGGACGAGAAGGTTCGCTACCTCGGCGAGAAGCGGCTCGGTGACGACTTGGGCTTGCTCACGGACCAGGCGTTGGCTGCGCGCGTGCTGTCCGTCGCCGAGAAGAGCAAGTTGCCTCGCGACGCGCAGCTCCTCGGCGTCATCCTCGGGAACATCGTGCTCACGGACGCCACGTTGTACCCGCGAATCAAGACCCTGTTCACCTCGAGCAAGGACGTGAACCTGCGGAACGCCATCATCACGGATCTACTCCCGTCGAATCCCGACAACGAAGCGGTCTTCAGCTGGACCCGCGCGGTCATGAAGGACACCTCCGACAAGACCGTGTCGAGGACCGCGATGGGCGCGTTCGCGAAGATGAAGACCGAAAAAACGGCGCGCTGCGACGCCTGGGCGGAGAACATCGAGAACGCAGACCCGGATCACGCCGGCGACGCAGTGCGATGGATGACCCAGCCGCAGATGCGCTGCGAGGCGCACTACGACGCAGTGCTCAAGTCGATCGACGCGCGCGTGAAGGCCAAGACGGCGAAGAGTACCTTCTTCCCCACGGGGCTCGAGCACATCTGCGACGCCAAGGGCAAGGCGACGCCACCGCAGGTGAAGACAGCGCTGGGACTCGCGCACGGGCTGGCGGAAGACAAGGCCCTCGAGGGGCGCGTGCGCGCGAGCGCGATCGACGCCTCGGTCGCGTGCGATCCGAAGGGCGGCAAGGCGTACGCCGGCAAGTTCAAGACCGAGAAGGACCAGGACATCAAGGACAGCGTCTGGAGGGCGAACAAGCAGAAGTAGCGCGCCTCCCGTGCGGCTCTAAATCAGCGATCTCGATTCTCGAACTCGGCGTACCTGATCGATTGAACACGGAGGCACGGAGGCACGGAGGTTCGAGGGGCTGCCGATCGCGACGCTTAGAGCCCTGGCTCCAGAGTCCCCGTTCCTCGAAGCGATCGCCGGCGAGAGGTGGGCGGGTGCGCGCGGCAGCACTTCACGGACCTCCGTGCCTCCGCGCCTCCGTGTTCAATCCGAGCGTTCGAGACTCATGCTCGGTCATTGAGCGCGCACTGCAACACCTCGACCACGCGGGAGCGTCGGGTCGACGTGTCCGGCGCCCTTCGGGCCGTGGCAGAGCGCGCGCATCACTTGATGCCGACGACCATCGAATCCGGCCCCAGGAGGTGCTGCACGCGCGTCGTCGAGAAGCCCGCTTCCCTCATCCACCCGGCGCAGTCGGCGGTGGTGTAGTCGAAGCCCCCGGGCGTCTCGACGAGCATGTTGAGGCTCATCAGGAGGCCGAATGCGTTCTTCGACCGATCGTCGTCGATCATCGCCTCGAACACGACGAACGCGCCGCCGACCGGCAGTGCCTCGTACGCCTTTTTGATCAGCATCCTCTTCTGCGCGAGGTCCCAATCGTGGAGGACGTGGCCCATCGTGATCACGTCGGCGTTCGGCAGCGGCTCGGCGAAGAAGTCTCCGCCGACGAAGGATACGCGCGTCGCGAGATCGTGCTTTGCGACGTACTTCTCGAAAGCGGGACGGACCGGCGGCAGATCGAAGCCGATGGCGCGGAGGTGCGGGTTTGCGAGCGCGACCTGCGCGAGGAGATCGCCCTGCGCAGCCCCGACGTCGCACACGGTCTTGTAGTCGCTCCACGGGAGAGCGCGCGCGATCGCCAGCGACGCGCCGTGGCTGATGCCGGTCATCGCGCCGAGGAAGCCCTCGAGCTTCGCGGAGTCTGCGTACACCGCTGCGAAGAAATCACCGCCGTCCTTCACCTCGTTCTGCGGCTTGCCGGTGCGGAGGGCATCGGTGAGCGAGCCCCAGAACCCGTAGAGGCGTGCGTTCGCCATCTCGAGGATGCCGCCGACGTAGCTCGGCTTCTTCCGGTCGAGAAAGACCTCGGTCGCCTGCGCGTTCGCGTAGCGCCCCTCGCGCCGCTCGAGCATCCCGAGCGAGACGAGCGCGTCGAAGAAGTCGCGCGCGGAGCGTTCGTGCAGCGCGAGCTCGCCGCGGAGCTCGTCGAGCGTGAGCGACCGCCCCGCGAGGGTCGTGAAGACACCGATCTCGACGGCGCTGAGCAGCGTCTTCGATCCCCAGAACCCGAGGCCGAGGCGAAGGATGGACTCGGGCGTGATGTGATCGTTCATTGGCTCTCTCCCCGGTGGTGCGGCGTCGCCGCGTTTTCGACAGGGCTGAGGATGCGGCGGCACGTTCGCATGGGAAAGCCGAGATTCTGCAGGTCGACCTGCTAATTTGCAGGGCGTGACCGCTCCGATCCCCTGGGACGATCTGCACGTGTTCCTCGTCCTGCGTCGCGCGCGCACCTTCGCTGCGGCCGCGCGCCTCCTCGAGGTCGACGCGACGACCGTGAGCCGAAGGCTCGCGCGACTCGAAGAGCGCCTCGGCACGCAGCTGTTCCAGCGCACACCCGACGCGCTCGTCCCGACGCGCGAGGCCGAGAGCATCGCCGACTCGGTCGAGCTCATGGAGCGACAAGCGGGGCGGGTCGCGAGCCAGATCGCGGGGCGCGACGCGCTGGTCGAGGGCGTGGTGCGCGTCGCGGTCACGCCGCACTTCGCGCGCTCGTTCCTCGTTCCTCGGCTGGCTCCGCTGTCCGTGCTCCACCCGCGCCTCGTCGTCGAGCTCGTCACCGGTACGCGCCGTGCCGATCTCACGAGGGACGAAGCGGATCTCGCCCTACGATTCCAGACCGTGGGTGCCGGCGCGCCGGCCGAGGCGACGTCGCACGTCGAGCTCCAGTCTCGCCGCCTCGCCACCTTCCCTGTCTCCGTGTACGCGAGCCGCGAGTACCTCGCGCGCGCGGGCCGCCCGGACGACGCTCACGCGATGCGCGGCCACGACATCGTGCTCCCGAACGACGACGCGCCGTACGTGCCGGGGCGCGCATGGTTCGAGCGCGTGCGGGCGCTCGGGCGCGCCTCGATCCGAGTGGACGTCGCGAGCACCGCCGCTGCCGTCGGCGCCGGCTTCGGAGTGGGCGCGATCGTCTCGTTCTACGCCGAGGAACACCCGAACCTCGTGAAGCTCACGCCCCCAGACGCGGTCGACGCACGCGAGCTCTGGATCCTCATGCCGAGTGATCTCGTGCGCGTCGCGAGAGTGCGCGTGGTGTGGGACTTCATCGTCGAGCTCACGAAGGCCGGAGCGAGAGTGACCAAGCCGCGCGCGTCGAGAAGAGACGCGCGCACCTAAAACGACAGACGGTTTGGAAGACCCGAGAAACCACGGAGGCACGGAGACACACGGAGGTCGGGCAGTGCTGCCGCGGGCTTCGCGCCTAGGTCGCCCTCGCTGAGGAAAACAGGGACAGCTGGCAGGCGACACGAGCGTCGCAACGGAGACAATCACGACCGGCAGACGGCTCGAACCTCCGCGCCTCCGTGCCTCCGTGTTCAATCGGGCGTGCGCAAACCGATCGGCGCTCTAGCACCGCGAAGCGCAGACTCCGGTACGCGAGCGACGTGGAGTCCACGACAACCGTGTAGAACCAAGCGATGTCCAGCGGAGTGCGCCTCGGTCGCGTACGCGTGTTCGCCCTCGCGGCGCTGAGCATCGCGCTCTGCGCGCCGCGTACCTCTCGAGGCTCTGCACTCCTCGAGCACCCGCCGGCGTCGTTCGCGCTCGAGGTCGGCGAGGGCGGGCTCCCGGTCTGCGTGCTCCTCCCCGCCGAACGGCGCGATCCGGCCATGTGCGGCGAGCTGATGGCGCGACCTCTCGCCGCGGGTGGGATGCAGGGTGGCGAGCGCGTGATCACCTCCGCTGTGGTGATGCACGCCGACTGGACCTACTCGGTCGGGGTCGCGGTGAGGGAGAAGAAGGACGTCGGCGAGGTCAGCGCGGACAACGTCGACGAGTATGCGGCGCTGTTCGCGGAGTCACTGCAACCGGACGCGTTCCTGAAGATCCGCGGGACCCAAGGGGCGCGGCGCGGGGACATCCTCCTCTTGAACGGCGTCCACGCGCTCCGTTACATCATCGAGACCCGCCGCT
>JBKJQC010001021.1:0-3117 GCA_046593995.1 Polyangiales bacterium | reverse complement strand
GCATCGGCTGCCGAGGAGGATGCGGGTCGTCGGTGTAGACCTCGATGCGATCGGTGAGCGCGTACCCGCTCTCGAGGACCAGCGGCTCGTGCGTGCCGCCGGGGGAGCGGCGCAGATCGCGGATCGTCAACCGCACCCAGATCGCGCTCGTGGTGAAGCCGAAGCTCGGCGAGCCGCTCGTCTCGGGGGGGCGCGTGAAGCGCGCGGCGTGCGCGCCCTTCACGTCCTCGATGCCGAGCAGCGCGGTCTTGTCGTCGAGGACCTCGAGATCGCGCGCGAGGTCCCGCCCGTCCCAGCTGCGCTCGTCGTCCTGCACGACGAGCGCCGGCACGAGCGAGCCGCCGGCCCACGCGGCGCGCCCCACGAGCATCGCCACGAAGAGGGCGAGGATCGCGAGCGCGCGCTTCGGCACGGTTTGCCGCGTGTCAGGCGAGACGGAACGCGGCGCCGAGGCCGGCGGCCATCTCCTCGGGGGAGATCTTGCCGTCGCCATTGGTGTCGAGTGCGTCGAACACGGCCTGCGCGCCGCCCCACTCCTCGCGCGTCACGAAGCCGTCGCCGTCGAGGTCGTAGACCTGGAAGAAGTCACGCGCCGCTTTGCCGGCGCGATCTTTCCGCCCGCCGTCGGATAATACGGCCGCGCGCTCCGCCATCACCTTCTCGAGGGCGACGATGGCCTTGGAGAAGCCGCCGATGCCCTCTTCGAGCTTGTCCTTCGCCATGCGATCCTGCTCGTGCATCTTGCGGAAGGTGGCCTCGTCCATCGCGATGCGCTCGTGCTTCGACTCCTTGGCCTTCGCCGGATCGAGCCTGCGGGGGAGCTCGCCCTCCTTGCTCTGGAGCTCCGCGAGGAAGTTCGGCGCGATGGTGAGGAGATCGCAGCCGGCGAGCTCGGTGATCTCGCCGAGGTTCCGGAAGCTCGCGCCCATGACCTCGGTCTGGTGGCCGTACTTCTTGTAGTACTCGTAGATCTTCGTCACCGAGAGCACGCCCGGATCCTCGGTCGCCGCGTACTCGGTCTTGCCGCTGTCCTTCTTGTACCAGTCGAGGATCCGACCGACGAAGGGCGAGATCAGCTTCACGCCGGCCTCGGCGCACGCCACCGCCTGATGCATCCCGAAGAGGAGCGTCAGGTTGCAGTGGATGCCCTCCTTCTCGAGCTGCTCCGCGGCCTTGATGCCCTCCCAGGTGGCGGCGATCTTGATGAGCACGCGCTCGCGCGACGCGCCGCCGGCCTCGTACTGTTCGATGAGCCAGTGGGCCTTGTCGATGCTCCCCTTGGTGTCGTGCGAGAGCCGCGCGTCGACCTCGGTCGAGACACGACCGCTGACGATCTTCAGGATGCGGAGCCCGAACTCCACGGACAGGCGATCGATCGCGATCTTGAGCCGGTCGGCGTCGTTCGAGGCCTTCTCCTTCGACCAGCGGATCGCCTCGTCGACGACGTCCTGGTACTCGGGCATCTGCGCGGCCGCGGTGATGAGCGACGGGTTGGTCGTCGCGTCGCGCGGCTTGAACTTCTCGATCGATTTGATGTCGCCCGTGTCGGCGACGACGACGGTCATCTTGCTGAGCTGATCGAGTAGGTTCGCCATGGTTGTTGGCGTGTAGGGTCGACCCGCTGGCGCCTCGCGTAAAGGGGGCGTCGCTCGGATCACGAGAGCGCTGCGCTTCGGGGCACGGGCTCGGCCACGGCCACGGCCACGGCCACGGAGAAGTCTCGCGGCTTCTGCGCCTTGCGGATGGGGCGCGGCCCAACCATGGTCGTGTTGGTATTCACGGCGCACGTTCACTGCGGGCGACCTCTCGCCGTGGCCGTCCGTGGCCGTGCCCGAGTCTCGGGTGAGCGTGATCGATGCGACGAGCGGGAGCCGCGTCCGCGCGAAGCGAAGCGCCCCCGCTTCTCGCCGTGAACGTGCACGTGGAACGTCACCCGTGAACGGATCTCGTTCTCCGGCCCTTGTCTTGCTTCACCGCCTCCCGCGGCGCGCACAGGGACACGCTCTGCGCACGCTCCGCACGACGAAACGACAAGGGGGAGGAAACGATGGCTACAGCATCCACTGCACGAGCGCGGGTGAACGGTGAGATCCAAGAAGCGTTCGGTACCGTTCCGGAGTGGATCGGCGAGATGCCCGACACGGCCGTCGAGGGCTTCTGGTCTCTCTTCCGGGACTTCTATCTCGCGGAGACGAAGATCCCGAACAAGTACAAGGAGCTCATCGGCATCGCAGTGTCCGGCGCGACGCGCTGTCGGTACTGCGTGCTCTTCCACACCGAAGCTGCGCGGCTCCACGGCGCGACGGACGAGGAGATCGCCGAAGCCAGCATGATGGCCGGCGTGACGATGTGCGGCAGCACGTTCCTCAACGCGCAGGGCGTCGACTACGACAAGTTCTCGAAGGAGACCGAGCAGATCGTCGAGTTCGTCCGCGCGAAGGCCGCGGGCGCGCCGAAGGATGGTCCCTCGAAGGACGCTCCGAGGGGGCGTGCCGTCTCCTGATCGAAGGAGCGCGCTCGCTGCGCTCGAGTGTCGTCTCGAGGAGGACGGACTGCTCCGTCGCGATCCTCGGGACGGCGCTCTGCGCACGACCCGTCGCTTCCAGGGCGCGATGATGCGCGCGATCGCGCGCGTGATGGCGTCGGGCGGTGCCGAGCGCTGGCCAGACGACGTCCGTGTGCCGGTCGCATCGGCGCTCCTCGAGCTCTACGAGGACGCATCGAACGCGACCCTCGCCTCGCTCGTGGCGATCATGCTGCCCATCACGACCGGCGAGAACCGCCGGTCGAACGACGCGCAAAGCGCTCGTGATCCGTAAGACGGATCTCTCTCGTGGGCGCTCGCCGGGAGCGAGAGCGCTGCGCTTCGGGGCACGGGCTCGGCCACGGCCACGGCCACGGAGAAGTCTCGCGGCTTCCGCGCCTTGCGGATGGGGGCGCGGCCCGACCGTGGTCGTGTGGGCCGTTCACGGCTGCACGTTCACGAGCACGGTCACTGCGGGCAACCTCTCGCCGTGGCCGTGGCCGTGGCCGTTGGCCGTGCCCGAGTGTCGGGTGGGCGTGGTCGATGCGACGAGCGGAGCCGCGTCCGCGCGAAGCGAAGCGCCCCCGCTTCTC
>JBKJQC010000774.1:0-2949 GCA_046593995.1 Polyangiales bacterium | reverse complement strand
CCGATCATCGAGCACACGCCGCTCTACGTGCGCTCGGTCGGTGAGGGCACCGATATCGTCGACAAAGAGATGTACTCGTTCGTCTTCCACGACGAGAAGATGACGGTCCGACCGGAGGGCACTGCCGGCGTGGTGCGCGCGTACGTCGAGCACGCGATCCACACCAAGGAGCCGGTCAGCCGCTTCTACTACGAGGGGCCCATGTTCCGCGGCGAGCGCCCGGCGCGCGGCCGCTACCGCCAGTTCCACCAAGCGGGCTGCGAGGTCTTCGGCGATGCGGGGCCGCTCGTCGACGCCGAGATGATCGACATGCTCGTGCAGCTCCTCGGCAAGCTGCGCATCGAGGGCGTCGAGGTCCTGATCAACTCGCTCGGCGGCAAGGGGACGAAGGCGCGCTACCGCGAGAAGCTCGTCGAGTACCTCGCTCCGAAGAAGGACGGCCTGAGCGACGACAGCCGCCGCCGCCTCGAGACGAACCCGCTCCGCATCCTCGACTCGAAGGATCCGCGCGACCGAGAGATCGTAGCGGGCGCACCGTCGGTGCTCGACGTCATCGACGACGAGGATCGCGCGCACTTCGACGGGGTCCGCAAGAACCTCGACGCGCTCGGCACGCCG
Source organism: Polyangiales bacterium (assembly GCA_046593995.1). Classification (GTDB taxonomy): domain Bacteria; phylum Myxococcota_A; class Polyangia; order Polyangiales; family JADJMO01; genus JALHOE01. Next base: position 2,331 of record JBKJQC010000774.1, on the reverse strand, counting down.
TACGCGGTCGAGCCGAAGCTGGTCCGCGGGCTCGACTACTACTCGCGCACGCTCTTCGAGATCCGCGGCCACGGCGGCGAGCTCGGGGCGCAGAACACGCTCGTCGGCGGCGGTCGTTACGACGGTCTCGTCGAAGAGCTCGGCGGCCCCCCCACCCCGGCGATCGGCTTCGCGGCCGGCCTCGAGCGCCTGTTGCTCGCGACGACCATCGAGCCGCTCGTGACGCAGCCGCCGGTGCTCATCGCGCCGCTCGGCGAGCGCGCGCCGGCCGAAGCCCTCGTCCTCGCACGCGAGCTCCGCAGGGTGGGCATCGTCGCCCTCGTCGAAGGACGCGGCGGCTCCCTCAAGTCGATGCTCCGCCGTGCGAACGCGCTCGGCTCGACGCACGCGATCGTGCTCGGCGACGGTGAGATCGAGCGCGGCGTCGTCCAGATCAAGGATCTCGCCGGACACGCGCAGCGCGACGTGCCGCGCGCGGAAGCGGCCACGGATCTCGCGGCCACGCTCGGGCGACGGCAGCGAGATGGAGCGGCCGGGTGAGCCGTTCCTCGACGAAGCTCCTGGCGAAGCTCTTCGCCGGCGCAGCCCTCTCGCTCGCGGGTGCGGCCCTGCCGTTCGTCGCCCGCGCGCAGACCGATCCGGGCTTCAAGCCGGCACCGGGCAGCGCTGCGCCGACCAGTTCCGCGGCTGCGCCCGATCCGGCCGATCCCCCCGACGCGAATCCGGGAGGAGGAGCCAAGGCTGATCCCTACGCGGAGCCGCCGCCCGCTGCGCCGCCGAAGCCGAAGAAGCAGATCCCGGGACCGAAGCCGGAAGAGGATCCGCTCGCGATCCCCGAAGGCATGAAGGGGACGATCGGCTCGAGCTACTACAAGGAAGATCGCGCCGACGAACCCCCCGGTCGCAAGCGCCAACGCGTCGGACTGTGGCCGCTCGCCTACAAGGAGCGCATCGGCAACGAGATCTCGACGACGGTCTTCCCGCTCTACTACGACCGCCGACTCTTCGACGCGCAGCAGAACAAGATCGAGCAGGAGTCCTTCTACGGGCTCTACTACCGGAAGCGATCGAAGAGCGCCGACGTCGACGCGGCCTTCCCGATCTTCTGGCGTTGGCGCGACGAAGGGACGACGACGACCGTACTCCCGCCGGTCCTGTGGCGTACGGCGCCGAACGGCGAGTGGCATCGATGGCTCGCGCCCGTGGTCTTCGCCTCGTCGCAGCCCGACGGCGGCTACTTCCACGCGCCGCTGCTCCTCACCTTCAGCCACCACAACCCGAAGCGCGCCTTCTCGTTGATCGGCGGGCTCGGGTTCTACGACCGCACCAACAAGGACAAGGACTGGGGCGTCGTCCCGTTCTATTTCGGCGGCTCCAACCCGGACAAGGGAACGAGCTACTTCCTCGTCCCGCCGCTCCTCACCTATCACTCGTCCGACGTCGAGAACGGCAAGCAGACGACGTTGATCGGGCCGGTGCTCTACAAGAGCTCACCGAAGAGCGTCGTGTTCGACGTCCTGCCGCTCTTCCTCCACGCGCAGGACGAGGACTCGCGCTCGACGACGTTCCTCCCGCTCTTCCACTCGTCGTCGAACGAGAAGACCGGCAAGAGCCTCTTCATCACGCCGCTCTTCCTCACGTCGACCGACCCGTGGGAGAACGACGTCGAGGGGCGACGCTTTCGCGGGCGCACCATCGTGACGCCGTTCTACTCGCGCTACCGCGGCCGCACGACGCTCGACATCGCGGGACCGATCATCCCGCTCTTCATGCACTACGAGGATTCGGACATCTACAAGGAGTCCTGGCTCATCGGGCCGGTGTACACCTCGCACGATCCGACAGGGTACTCGGTGCTGACGCCGCTCTTCGGCCACTGGCGCGAGTACGGCGTGTCGCGGACGACGTGGCTGTTCCCGACCTTCCACCACACGACGACGGTCAGCGGCTGGAGCTTCAACATCCATCCGCTGCTCTACGTCGGGCGTGACACCGGCACGTCGCACAACGTGCTCGCGCCCTTCTACTGGGACTTCCAGAGCCCCAAGAAGCGCACCACGATCGCGTTCCCGGTCTTCTGGCGCTTCCGCGACGAAGAGGGGCTCACGCAGCTCGCGCTCAACACGCTCTATCTCGAGCGCCCGTCGAGCAAGGGTCCGAACTGGGACTTCTACTTCCTCCCCATCGTGCACGTCGGCGAGGTGCCGAACGGCGGCTCGTGGGACGTCCTCTTCGGTCTCCTCGGGTACAAGCGAGAGGGCACGTACAAGCAGCTCAAGCTGTTCTGGATCCCGACCGATCTGACGAAGCCGCCGGCAGCCGCGCCTGCGG
>JBKJQC010000733.1:0-2685 GCA_046593995.1 Polyangiales bacterium | reverse complement strand
CGCGCTACTGCGACTACCCCGAGGAGGTGCGCGCGCTGCCGTCCATCGGTGGGTACGTCGATCCTAGCCTCGAAGCGATCCTGGGGCTGCGCCCCGACTTGGTCGTCGGCGCGCGCGGGCCCATCGGCCCCGGCCTCGTGCGCACCCTCGAGGACCGCGGCATCGCCACCTGGTTCCCGGAGACGGAGACGCTCGACGGGATCGTGACGATGATCGCCGGCCTCGGCGAGCGGACCGGCCGCGCCGCCGAGGCGACGAAGCTCGTGGAAGACCTGCGCGCGCGCCGCGCCGCGTTCGCGACCACGTTCGCGGCCGTGAAGAGACCGCGCGTGCTCTTGCTGTTCGAGAAGAAGCCGATCGTCAGCGCAGGCCCGAAGAGCTTCCCGGACGAGATGCTCGTGCTCGCCGGTGCGGCCAACGCCGTCGCGGAAGGAGCCTCCTACGCCACGCTATCGCTCGAGAAGGTCGTCGCCGTCGATCCGGACATCATCCTCGACGCCGAGATGGGCGAGGCCCCCGCGGTCTTCGACTCGACCTGGCGAGCGGTGCGCGCGTTCCGTGAAGGGCGCGTCGTGCGCCTCCGCGACGAGTCGGTGCTGCGTCCGGGACCGCGCGTGATGGACGGCGTCGCGACGATCGCGCGCGCGCTCCACCCCTCGGTCGCCGTGCCGTGAATCTAGTTCAGCTCAATTGCAGGGGCGCGTGACGGAGAGCGTCTTCCCGACGAGACACGGCCAGCGCCGGTAGTAGCCCTGGTACTTCACGCAGCCGCCGCTGTTGCCGCCTTCGATGTAGGCGGTGGTACAGCCCTCCGCACCGAACGTGAGCCCGATCTCACCGCACCAGGCGCCGCGCCCCTGCTCCGCGAGGCAGCGGTCCACGTAACAAGACAGGAGATCCTGCGCCCATGCGACGTCGACGGGATCTCCTGCGTTGCACACCGCGACGGCACCGCAGCCTCCGGGCGATCCGGTGACCGGGCCGTCGGTGCAAACCACCGTGCCACCGCCCGCGTCCACCGTCGTCGGCGCCGTGTCCTCTTCCGGCTTGGGTGTCGCGCCGGCGTCCGTCGGTGGCGCCTCGGTCGTGTCGGTCGCGCCAGCATCCACCGCGGGAGGCGGCGCCGCCTTCGCTGCGTCGGTCGCGCCGGCGTCTTCGGCAGGCTCGTCGTCGCGCGCGCCTTGCAGACCTTCGGTGGAGCCGCGCCCGTCGTCGACGACCTTCCCACCGCAGCCGACGACGAGCGTGATCACGAGCAGGAGCGCGGTACGCATCGAACCAAGATAGCGCACCGGGCCCGAGAGAGTTGCCCACCCCGAAGCGATCACTACGGCCCCGAGGTGCTGGTCATCTAGCCGCGGTTTTCAGGCGCGGCGAAGCCACTTCTTCGCGATGCGCGATGCGATGCCGAGCGCGCGGCCGTCCATCGCCGCGACCTCCTCGCGGAAGGGCGCCATCGCTGCATCACGCGCGAGCCGGTCGCGGAGCGTTCGCTCGTCGACGCCGTCCACGAGCGCGTGGAGCAGCGCGCTCTGGAAGGGCGCCAACGCGTCGCCGTCGTGCGAGGTCTCGGGCGTCGCGATTCGCGGCGACTGTCCGACGGCCTGCGAGGTCGTCTCGCCCACGATGTGTCGAACGGCGTGGAAGTCCTCGCGGAAGGCAGCGGCCTCGCGCTCGGAGAGCGTTCCCCCGAGGCGCTCGAACACGACGACGCGCACGTTCGGGAAGCGGACGAGCGCGCCTCGCAAGATGTCGAGGACCTCGGGCGGGACGCGCTGATCGTGGGTGTCGCAGCGTACGGCCTCCGAGCTCTCGTCCCACGCAGGCAGCCAACTCCCGCCGGAGACATGGAGCTCGCGCACGCGGTCGGACGGAAACGTCGCCAGTAATGCGTCCGGGGAGAGATCGAAGTTCGCGGCCTGGCAGTAGAGATTGTGGACGTCGAGCACGAGGAAGTCGTCGGCCTCGAGGAGCGCATCGAGGAACGATCCGTGGGCGAGCGCCTCTTCGCGGTTCCACGCGAGCGCGAGGTTCTCTAGGCCGAGGGGGCAGAGCAGTCGCTCACGCACGCGGCGCAGTCGATCGCGGCCGAGGCGCAGCACCGCTTCGCTGCGTGGCATCGGCAACGGCGCGCCGCGCACGAACGCGCCGGCGGTCATGAACCCGTAATGCTCGCTCACGTGCGCGTAGGGTCGCTGGGTGAGCTCGCGGCTCAGCGCGTCGAGCCAGCGGTCCTGACGCGGCTCCCATGCAGCGCTCAGAGCCGAGTAATGCACGCCATGGCCGAAGAGTCGTCCGGCGTCGCCGTATGCGGCGAGCAGACCTTCGAGCCACGGGGGGACGGCGTGCCCCCACAGCGTGTCGAACGACCACTCGACCGCGTCGACGATCCCCTCCGCGAAGAGCGGCGCTGCGGCGAGGCGGAAGTCCTCCTCGTGCATCAACGACAGCGCCACCCAGGGCGTCGTCATCGCGCGGCCTCGCGCTCAGCCCAAGCCGCACGCGGGGCACGGATCGTCCGGCCCGTGCCCCGTCTCTTCGACCGTCCCCGCGTCCTCCGCGGCGGCGGGCGTGGAGCTGGGGGTCGTCGAGCTCGGGTTCGTCGCGTTCGGGATCGTCCCCTGGACCGCCGGAGTGCCGGGAGCGCTCGGACCGGAAGGGGTCTGTCCGGGCGGCAGACCCTCC
>JBKJQC010000456.1:0-4621 GCA_046593995.1 Polyangiales bacterium | reverse complement strand
GGCGCGATCGTCTTCGCGATCCTCACGATCATCCAGTTCATCGTCATCGCCAAGGGGTCCGAGCGTGAACCGCGCGGCCACCTCCGCGACGCGCTCGGACCCCTTGGCGATGACGATGAACTGGATGATCGTGAGGATCGCGAAGACGATCGCGCCGACGAGGTAGTTCCCTCGGACGACGAAATTGCCGAACGCCTTGATCACCTCGCCGGCGTCGCCGCGGAGCAGGATCAGGCGCGACGTCGAGACGTTGAGCGACAGCCGATAGAGCGTCGTCAGCAAGAGCAACGTCGGGAACGTCGCGATCGCGAGCGCGTCCTTCACGTAGAGGACGACCAGCAGGATCACGACCGCGGCGGCGAGCGACGTCGCGAGCAGGACGTCGAGCACCGCCGGCGGCACCGGCACGACGAGGAGCCCGACGATCCCGACGACGAAGAAAGCAAAAGCGAGATCGGCGCGAGAGCCGCGCAGGGCACCGGCCCGCGCAAGCATTCGTGCCGATCCCCTGGCCATCGCGCCGCGAGGCTACCGGAAGCCCATCACCGAGGTCGATAGCGACCTCCGGTCGACCGATAGCGACCTCCGGTCGGCCCTACTTGCCACCCTTCTTCGGGTTGGCCGCGGACTGCTTCTGCGCCTTGTCGGCAGCAGTCGCCTTCTTCTGGCTCTTGTCTGCCGTGTCTTGCTTCTTGTTCTTGTCTTTTGCCTTCGGAGACTTGTCACCCACGAGAACCAGCCTTTCCTCACGTGAGGCGTCGCCGAGCGCGACACCTGCGTGAGGGGGACCGTATCAGTGACCCCAGCGACCCGTCACTTGATGACGGCGCCGCACTCGAAGAGCGCGTCGAGCTTGTGGTCGCCGGTCTTGATCTTGGTGCAGGCGTCCCCCATCAGCTCGACCGTCGTCCCGTCGGCGGAGACGCTCCAGCCGTTCGCGTCGGCGTAGACCAGCGGCGTTCCATCGAGCGAGACCTGGCCCTTCTTGGGGTCGGTGATGCGACCGGCCACCTTGAAGGTGCACGACCGGACGCCGTAGATGATCTCGTCGAACGCCTTCCTCAGGGTCGCGGCGTCGTTCGCACGGTAGTACTTGGCGTTCGCGATCCCCTGCCCCGCGTTCGCCATCTCCTGCGCGTGCGCGCCGGTGACGTCGTTGCCGACGCTCACGTAGTAGGTCTTGATGCCCTTCGCGAAGGCCGCCTTCGTCGCGTCGACGGCGGGCTTCTGGCCGGTCTGCGGGTTCGGCACGGCGCACGTGTCGGGCTCGCCGTCCGTCGCGAGGACGATGAACTTCGGTCCCGGGATCTTCGGGTCGGAGAGCTCGTTCGCGATCGCCTCGACGGACTCGCCGGTCGGCGTCTCCCCCTCGGGCTTCGCCGCGTCGTACATCTGCTTGATGGCCGCGAAGTTGCCGGTCGCGACGTTCACCTTGCGCAGGAGCGGGCAGGTGCCGCCGGCGCTGCCGTCCTTGCTCGTGTACAGCGCCAGCCCGAAGCGGACGTCGTTCTCGAGGAGCTTGATGACTCCGTTCGTCGGGTCGACGAGGGCCTTGCGCGCGACGTTCCAGCGCGTGTCGCCGCCGAAATCCTCCGTCATGCTGCCGGATTGATCGACGAGGACGACGACGGTCGGGACGACCTTCGCGAACTCGACCTGGAGCCGCGGGCAGGCGCCCCCCTCGCCGCCCCCTCCGGCGTCGAACGCGTTCGGATCGGCGGCGCACTGACCATGCGCGTCGCAGGTGGTGCCTGCCGGGCAGACGACGCCCGCGCCGCAGTCCGCGCTGCAGTGACCGCCGAGATTGCAGTACAACCCCGCGCCGCACTGCGCGTCGTCCGAGCACTCGCCGCCGCATTGGGCTGCGAGCGACGCCTTGCACGCGGCACCCGGCGCGGCGAACGACTCCGCGGGCGGATCCGCGGAGCCGCAGGAGTTGGTGACGACGGCGAGCGGGAGCGCCAAGAGCAGCAGTGCGAAGCGACGTGCGGGGCGGGTGAGCATGAGGATCCTCCGGGTCGAGCGGGGACAGTGCGGGTACGGTGCCAACGCGAGCGCGCGCATCTGCCGTGCGTCGAGTCGAGCACCCCTGTGTCGTTCGTCCACGCCCCGCGCGACGGATCTGCGATCTCGATCAAGCTCGGTCATCACGGACGAAGACGAGCGCACAACGTGCGCCGTCTCACCGGCGTGACGGTTCGGGGAGTCGGGTCCCCGATCAGCGCTTGCTGACGGACGCGCGCGCGAGCTCGCCGATGGCGTCGAGGATCTCGGTCGGGAGATCGCGGAGGAGTGGCTCGAGATCGATCGGCGCGTCGAGCGCCGGGCCCACGCGCTGGAAGACGTCGCCGAAGAGGCCGTACTTGCGACCGAGCTCGTTGAGCTTCGACCGCAGGAGATCGGCCTCGCCGCCCTTGGCCTCGCCGAGGATGCCGAGCGCGCGATCGACGAGCGCGCGCTTGTCACCGACCATCCGGCGGAGGCGGCCGATGTACGCGCCGATCATGACGTCGGGATACGGACCGCGGAGCGCGAATCGATCGTGGCGCGCGCCCGCCGAGCGGCGGCGCTCGACGATTCCCGCGGCCTCGAGGGCGCGGAGGTTCGCGAAGATGTTGCTCTTCGAGCGTCCTAGCTCCGCGGAGAGCTCGTCCATCGAGCGGCCTGCGTCCCCCGGCACGTCGGCGAGGTAGAGGGCCGCGACGATCTGCCCGCCGAGACGCGTGATCCCGGGGAACGAGGCCGCGACCTCCATGCCCACGCCCTCGAGCAAGGTGCGACGCGCCGTGATCACCGTCCCCTCGTCGGACGTGACGTCGCCCGCGCTCGTGGTGGAGCGCGCCGGCTTGGCGGGCGAGCGCGCGGGCTTCTCGGCCTTGGCGGTGCCGATTCGGCTCATCGCGCCCACTCTAGGCAGGTCGCGATGGAAGAGTCGAGTGTCGCTCGCACCCGTCGGTGGAGATTACTTCTTCGGCGGCGGCGGCGGCGGCACGTTTCCCGGCACGGCGGGCGGAGCGGGCGTCGGTGCCTTTCCCCCTTTGGCGGGCGCGGGAGATCCTCCGCCGAGGTCCTCGAGGAGCGCCTTCGCGCGCGGCTCCGCGGGATCGATCGCCAGCGCCTTCTTCGCGGCAGCGCGCGCCTCGTCCTTCTTTCCTTGCTCCGCGTAGAGCGTCGCGAGGTTGACCCACGCGGCCACGCGACGATCGTCGAGCTCGAGGGCCTTCTTGTATGCGGCCTCGGCCTCCGCGTTTCGCTTCGCGCTGTGATAGGCGAAGCCGAGGACGACGCGGTACACCGGCTCGCTCGGCGCCTGCTTCACGGCGAGCTCGAGCTCCTTGATCGCGCGGGTGACGTCGCCGAGCTGGAGCAGCGCCGCGCCGAGATCGTTGCGCGTACCGGCGCTCGTCGGATCGAGCTTCAACGCCTCTTCGTAAGCCTTCACCGCGTCTGCAGCGCGCCCCTGCAGGAGGAGGGCGGTGCCGTAGTTGCGGCGACGCGGCGCGCTCGTCGGGTCGAGCTTGGCCGCGCGCTCGAGGTCCTTCAGCGCCTCGTCCCCCTGGCCGAGCGAGAGCTTCGCGATGCCCCGCGTGCTCACGGCCTCGGGATCGTCGGGTGCGAGGGCGACCGCGCGATCGAGATCCGCGAGCGCGGACGCGCCGTCGCCGAGCATGAGCGCTGCGCGCCCGGAGTGGAGCCACGCGGGCGCATGCGTCGGTGCGAGCTTCTGGGCGGTCGCGAGGAGCCTGCGGGCCTCGTTCACACGCTTCTCGCGCGCGGGCACGCCCGACGCCGACGCGAGATCGAACGGCACGCCGAGACCGGCGAGGATCGCTCGCGCCTGCGCGACGAGCGGCTCGGGATTCTTCGGTGCGAGCTTCGAAGCCTCGACGTAGGCAGCCTCCGCCTTCGTCCACTGCTCCTGATCGGCGGCCGCGTCCCCTCGGTCCATCGCGGCGCGGGCCGCGGCCGAGAGCGGAACGGCCCCGTTCGACGACGTCTTCCCCACGGCCGCGGCGCTCGTGGCAGAGCTCGAACCCGCGGAGACGCTCGGCGTCTTGGTCGGAGCCGCCGGAGGAGCTGCCACCGCGCTCGAGCACGCGAGCGACGACACGCACGCGACGACCATGCCGGCGGCCGACGCCGAGAACGGACGAGACACGGCCCACGTGACCGGGGCTCCGTCCGCGAGGCGTGACATCACCGAGAACCCTTGCCTCTGAGGCGGCGTTCCGCAAGCATCCTCTCACCGATGCCGCTGTTCCCCCGCGTGAGCCGAGCTCCTCGTCGCGCGGCTCGTCACGGCCTACCGCGCGTGACGGCGTTGATCGTCGCGGCCGCCGCGGCCATGCTCGCGACGGCGGCGACGCGCACCGGTCTTGCGTACGACGACGACGAGGAGCAGGCGCCCCCGGCACCCCCCGTGCCGACGGCGCCGAGCTCCTTCGCGGGGATGTTCGGCGCGCCCTCCTTCGTCGCCGCAGCGAAATCGCCCGACCCCAAGGTGCGCGCCGCGACCATGGCGCGCGCAGCGGAGGTCGCGGCGACGATGGGCCCCGGCCCGGCGCGCGACGAGCTGTGGCGCATCGTCGAAGGAGGGACCCTCGACGCGATCGGCGACGAT
>JBKJQC010000663.1:0-3327 GCA_046593995.1 Polyangiales bacterium | reverse complement strand
AATCCGAGCGTTCGAGAATCACGCTCCGTCTGCGAATGATCAATCCTTCGCGCGCTTGGCGCGCTCCACGAGGAGCGCGAGATCGTCGCGCGTGACCCCGAGACGCTTCGCCGTCTGGTACGCGAGCGAGGTCTTCGCGACGCCGGGGACGAACTGATAGGTCGGCACCCCGCGCTCGAGCTCGACCTGGAGGAACGCCATGTGGCGGGTCGGCGGCTTCGCGGCCAGGTCCGCGGCGAGCGTGAGGAAGTGGGTCGAGAGGAACGCCTGCGGTGAGAGCTCCGAGAGGAGATCGACCACGTGGCGGAACAGCTCCTCGCCCTCCGACGGGTTGGTCCCCGAGCAGAGCTCGTCGACGAGCACCATGCCGCCGACGCAGATGGTCTCGAAGAGCGCGCGCACACGCAGGAGCTCCGTGCCGAGGCGTCCCTCGCTCGCGTCGGCCGCGGGCGCCTGACCAAAGGACACGAAGATGCCGTCGCACGGGGTGATCGTGGCCGACTCCGCTGGCACGAACCAGCCGCCCTGCGCGAGGAGCTGCGTGATGCCGATCGCTTGGAGGAGACGCGTCTTGCCGCCGGAGTTCGGCCCGGTGACGAGCACCATCATGTCGTGCCGCTCGGTCTCGAGATCGCACGGCACGACGCGCTTCTCGTGCTGCAGCAGGAGGGGATTGAACAGCCGTACGAGCTTGCGCGAGACGCCGAGCTCCGGGAGACACACCTTCAGGCCGGCGCGCTCCGCGTTCTGTCGGAACGCGAGGGACGCGAGGTACGGCTCGAGATCGGCGCCGATCTGGACGATCACCGTCAGCGCGTCCTGCAGGCCTTCGAAGACGTGCTCGATCGCGCGCGCGATGAGCTCTTCTGCGTCGAAGCGATAGCCGCGGAACAGCAGCGAGATCCGCGCGAGCCACCGGCCGACGGGCGTCCGCGCGAACCGACTCGACGCATTCTCCTCCACGCGCGCGAGCGAGAGCCCGCGCACACGGCCGTCGGCGCCGACACGGACGCGCACGTCGACGGTCGCGAGGTTCTCGTCGTACTCGAGGAGCTCCCGCAGCGACCGATATGCATCGCTCTCCCGCACCGTCCGCGCCCAGCGCGCGATCCGCGAGAGCGACGACGACGCACCCGTGAAGCCGTCGGCCATCGCGTCGATCGTGGCGCGCACGGTCCCGAGGATCTCGAGCCGACGTCGCAGCACGTCGACCGAGCGCACCGGCGCGACGCCGAGCTGCTCACGGAGTCTGCGCGTCGAGACCCAGATCCGCTCCGCATCTCCGCGGACCTGGTCCGAGCTCGCGAGCTCCGAGAGCGTGGCGCGTCGCAGCGCGATCGTCGCAGCCTCTTCGGGCGGGTGCGACAGAACGCGCTCGAGCCACCGCTGCGAGAGCGCATGGCGCTCGCCGTCGATCGTGATCGTGCGGCACGACGCGACGAGCTCGCTCACGAAGAGATCCCGCGCGAACCCCTCGGGCTGCCAGCTCGACTTCGGCAGCGTCGCGCGCGCGAACAGATCCTCCCAGGCGTCGCTCCCGATCCCCTGCGCGAAGCCGAAGGTCAGCGCTTCGTGCGCGCGCGCTCGGTCGAGCCGCCGCGTCGGCGCGTCCGACAACAGGTCGGGAAACTCAGGCGGCGCGGACGACGGGCGCTCGTCCGCGCCGTTCGAGTCACGTTCGAGGGGCAGCCGCACGAGTGCCGTCATGGTCCCAGGAAACCCATCCGCAGCGTACGCCATCCGGAGCCGGACAGCGCCCGCTTGCGGGAGTTCCCGGGATCACGCGTCGTCGATCGTTCCCGCCGAGCGCACGACGAACGAGAAGCTGCGCTTGCCGTTGCCGACCTCGGCCACGATCTCCGTCGCGCTCCGGCGCGTGAACTTTTTCAATCGCCACCAACGCGCCCCAAACAGGGAGGCGGGGAGGCGAGGAGGCGAGAGGGAGGTTCCAGAGGTCTGCCGATCGCCGCGACGACGTCGATGTCGACCATGGCTGCGACGGCCTCGAGCTGCGCGCGCGGCAGCACATGCTTGACCCCGTCTTCTCCCCGGGTCCTCGCCTCCCTGTGACGGGCGGTTCGGCGAAGCGGGGCAGTCAGCAGTCCTCAGTCTCGAGAGTCGGTCACTCTCCGCCGCAGTGATCGTCCGCCGTCCCCTCCGGCAGCGAGTCGACACCCTGCGAGAACACGCGGGTCACCCACGAGGTCGGTGTCCCGGTCTGCCCGATGTCCATGTGCAGGTGATTGCGATGGGCGTCGTTGTAGTTCGGGGTCAGCGACACCGCGAAGATCTTCAGGGCGCTCGCGTCGCACGCGACTTGATAGAGCTCGCGGCTGATGCCCGTCTGCGCGGCCAGCCCGGAGGTGCAGGTCGTGCTCGCCGAGCCAATCTTCCAGTGCGTTGCATCGTTGATGTCGTAGCGGGTGCCGTCGGCCTTGTAGAGGTAGCGCACGTCGACCGCGCGGCCGAAGGAGTGGTTCGAGTAGCCGTTCGCGCTGCAGTCGGGCTCGGGATCGTTCGTGCCGCGGCAGAAGTTCGTGCTGCTCCAGGAGCAGCAGCAGCGATAGCAGTACGAGCCGAGGGTGCCGACGCGGACGAAGCCTTTCGACTTCACCAAGTCCGCGAATTTCAGGAGCGTGTGCGCGAAGGAGCAGGCGACGGGATCGCCCATCGGGGTGGTGGCGGTTCCGCTCGTGAAGGTCACGCCGTGGAGCGCGCTCTTGATCTTCACCGCGTCGACGACGCCGCGTGCGGTCGCGAGATCGAAGTCGACGCCTTCGTTCTTCAGGCGTGTCTTGCAGTCGCCCGCGTCACCGGTGACGACGACGTCCCGCGGTGCGTCGGGCGCAGCGTCCTTCGGCGTCCCGGTGTCGACGGCGGTATCGACCGCGACATCGTCGGCACGAGTGTCGTCGGGCGCTGCGACGTCATCGGCGGCCACATCCGTCGAAGCATCGAGCTCCTCGGCCGGGAGCGGCGTCGCGGCGACGCTCTCCTCGCTGCTGCTACAGCCGCTCGAGAGCGCGAGCGCCAACGCGACACGGAGGACGACGGACGCGCGCATGGTCGCGAAGCATAGCGCGACCCAGCAACACGGCCACGCGCCCCGGCGAGAGGCGTGGAGAGGTCTCGATCAGCGGCAAGCGGCGATGCGCTGATCCGCGAGATCGCACCAGAAAGGCTCGCAGACCTGCTTCGACTCGATGCAGGCGTCGACGCTCGTGTGGGAGGCGTCGCTGCCCGTCTCGCACCCCTGACCGGGGAGGATGTCGGCCGTGGTCACGTTGGTCAGGTACTCGTAGGGTTCCTTCGAGCCCTTGCTCGTGG
>JBKJQC010000522.1:0-5087 GCA_046593995.1 Polyangiales bacterium | reverse complement strand
ATGGGCGCGGTCGCGTACGGCCTCGCGCTCTCCGAGCTCGAATACGGCGACAGCGGCCTGCGCAGCTTCGCGAGCGTGCAGGGCTCGCTCTGCATGTATCCCATCTGGCGCTTCGGTTCGGAGGAGCAGAAGCAGAGGCTCCTCCCGAAGATGGCGCGCGGTGAGCTCATCGGCTGCTTCGGTCTGACCGAGCCCGACTCCGGGAGCGATCCCGGCTCGATGAAGACGTACGCGGTCCGCGACGGCAACGAGTGGGTGCTCAACGGCTCGAAGATGTGGATCACCAACGCGCCGCTCGCGCACCTCGCGGTGGTGTGGGCGAAGGTGAAGGAGGGGGCGCCCACGATGACGCTCGGCGGACCGGACACCGTGCGCGGCTTCGTCGTCGAGCGCGGGACGAAGGGCTTCGAGACTCCGACGATCCACGGGAAGATGTCGCTCCGCGCGTCGGCCACGGGCGAGATCGTCCTCGAGGACTGCCGGGTGCCGCACGAGAACGTGCTACCCGGTGCGAAGGGGCTCGGTGGGCCGCTCGCATGCTTGAACCAGGCGCGTTTCGGCATCGCCTGGGCGTCGCTCGGCGCGGCGAAAGCTTGCTACGAGAGCACCGTCGCGTACGCGCGGACGCGCGTGCAGTTCGGCGTACCGATCGCGAAGAAGCAGCTCGTGCAGGAGCAGATCGTCGAGATGGCGTCGGAGATCGTGAAGGGGGAGATCCTCTCCTACCACTACGCGCGCTTGAAGGAGCAGGGGAAGCTCACGCCGCAGCAGGTCTCGCTCGCGAAGAAGAACAACGTCGGCTGGGCGCTCCGGATCGCGCGCATCTCGCGCGGCCTCCTCGGCGGCAACGGGATCCTCCTCGAGTACCCCGCGATCCGTCACATGCTCAACCTCGAGAGCGTCTACACCTACGAAGGCACGGACGAGGTGCACACGCTGATCCTCGGTCGCGCGCTGACCGGACACGACGCGTTCTAAATCACCGAGCGCGATTCTCGAGGGGACGGGCGCGAGACGCTGACGCGGGCATCGCTTCGCTCCGTTCACGGCCACACGTCTCACGTTCACGAGCACGGGCTGGGCCGCCATCGCAAGCCGGGCTCGTCAAGCAGTGCTTCGAAGGGGCCTCCGGCAGCACGAGCGGACGCGACGTTCTGCGCGAGCACTCTCGCCGTGAACGTGATCGTGAACGTTGTCCGTGAACGAAGCGAAGCGCTCTTCGGGCGTCTCTGGTAGCCATTTGCCAGCGGGACGTCGTCGAGAATCGAGCTCCCCTATTTAGTCGTCAGGGACAACGACCGAAGTCGATCTTCTGCATGTGGATGCGGACTCTCGGGGCATCCGACGCGTTCGTCTCGACCATGCCGATCGCCTCGGCCACGTCGGTGTCGCAGTCGCCGAAGACGTTGTAGTTCGGGGCGGGGCCGCTGCCGATGACGATGAAGTACTGACTGCCGCTCGGCGCGGTGCTCGCAGCCTGCGCGAGGGTCCCGAGCAACTGCGGAGCCCAGTTCTCCTTCACGAGATCGTAGCCGGGGCCGCCGCCGCCGGTGCCCTGCGGATCGCCGCCCTGGATGACGAAATCCTGGATCACCCGGTGCCACTTGAGGCCGTCGTAGAAGCGGCGGAGCGTCCACTGCCCGGTGTTCGGGTCGAGGAAGGGACGCGTGCCGCGTGCGAGGCCGACGAAGTTCGCGACGGTGATCGGTGCCTTGGTCTCGTCGAGGCGGCAGACGATGACGCCCTTCTGGGTCGTGATCCCCGCGACGAGCTTTCCGGACGTGGCGGGGAACCCCGCGAGCGCCATCTCCATCGTGAACTTCTCGGCGCCGCCGATCGGATCCGCTCCGGCGTCGGACGGCGGCACGACGATGTCGGCGGGCGGGCCGGGATCGCGCGTGCAGTTCACGAACGGGTCGACGAAGACGATCGGCACGTCGGGCACGAAGGTGTCGACGATGATGCGCGTGTCTGCCGTCACCGCGTCGGCGCCGGCGTCCCCCCCCGTCGTCGCGGCAGGGGTTACCTTGCTGCTGCAAGCAGCGAGCAGGGCGATCGAAGAGACGGCGAGGAGGAGAAGGGCGCGCACGGTGGCGCAGCCTACGTCAGCCGAGGTAGCGGCGCACCAACATGACCACCCGGTCGAGGTCGAACGGCTTCGCGAGCCGCTCGCGGGCCTCGATCGCGTAGCTCTCCACGATCGCTTCGCGCGCCGCGGACATGACCACGATCGGCACCGATGCGTCGTGTGGCCGCACCGCGCGCACCACGTCCTCGCCCGACCCGTCGGGGAGGTTCCAGTCGAGGAGGATCAGCGCCGGCGTCTTCTCGGCGAACGAGCGGGTGGCCTGGTCGACCGAGGACGCGACGATCACCTCGTACCCTTCGTCCTCGAGGACGCCGCGGATGGCTCCGGCGATCTGCGCATCGTCCTCGACGATCAGCACCGGTGCCCCGGTCCGCGTCCGCTTTCCGGAGGGGTCCCGTCCCGCGCTCGCGAGCTCCCCCGCGTCGCGCGCGTTCGACACCAGCATGATGATGTCCGACGAGCCGATCACGGATCGGTTGCGCTCGCGACCCGCCCGTCGGGTAACATCGAACCGTGTCGAACGTCCCGACCGATCGTCGAGCCGTCGTGCGTGTCCTGCTCCGGCTCGGCACCCCGTACGGCGGCGCGCCGACGACGAAGAAGGTCGGTGGTTACACCGTCATCATCGTCGGCGAGGCGAAGCGCGAGGATTGGCCGCCCGGGGTGCATGGCGTCGGCGATCTCGAGGGGGTCGTCTGGACGACGCCGCGGCAGGTCACGACGGTGGTCGCGAACCTCAACGGCCTGCCAGGGATCGTTCTCGCGCGCGAAGAGCGCACGAGCTGGAGTGTCCCGCCCGACAAGGCTTGACATACGTATCACGGGGTATCACATTGCGTCACGTCGTGACCCACCGTGATTCGAAACCGGACCCCGAGACACCTGAGCCCGCGCCCGAGGCGGAGGCGGACGATCGCAAGAAGGAGCGCGTCCTCCACACGCGCGTCCCGGCGGTCCTCGAACAAGAGCTGAAGCGGCTCGCCGAGAACATCCGCGTACCCGTCTCGAACCTCGTGCGCACCATCCTCGAGGACGCCGTCACGATGGCGGATCGCGCCGGCCGCGGCGTGGAGGAAGAGCTCCACCGTGCAGCGAGCAACCTTTCGCAGAAGCGCGAGGCGATCCTCGCCAAGAAGGACCGCGTCCGCGAAGAGCGGAAGCCGGCGCACGAAGTGCTCTCCGGCGAGCATGCCGACAACCCGCTCGCGGGCGTCATCGGCTTCCAACCGCTCGTCCTCGCCGGGGACGCAACGTGCGCGAAGTGCGCGCGCACCCTCGAAGAGGGCGACGACGCGCACCTCGGCATCTCCGCCGATCCCACTGCTCCACGCGTCCTCGTCTGCGACGCGTGTGCCCCCAAACGTCCCGACAAACAGAAGAAGGAGAGACCCCGATGATCCCGATGAACGAGACCAAGACGAACGCCCAGTCCGATGCGCGCTACCCCGATGCGAAGGACGCGTACCCGAGCCACCTGACGGCGGACCGCGTCGCGCGCCTCGTCACCGAGCTCGGCGCCGGTTGGGCGCGCCTCGGCCTCACGTTCGGCCGCCTCGCCCTCGCGCAGTCGGCGAAGGCGCTCGAGACGACGTCGGATCTCCTCGGCGCGCTCGCGCAGAAGGTCGACGAGCTCGCGAAGCCGGAAGAAGCGAAGACCGACGAAGCGAAGACCGAGGTCGTCGCCCAGGCTTCTTCGGCTGATGGCGAAGTGAAGAGCTGATCTAAGCTCCCGGGCCGTGCCGCCCGGGAGTCTCGAAGAGGAACCGATCGTCGAGCTCTCGGCGATCGGCAAGACCTACGGGACCACGCGCGCGCTCGACGGCGCGGGGCTCCGCCTGCATCCCGGGCGCATCCACGCCATCGTCGGCGAGAACGGCGCCGGCAAGTCGACGCTCCTGAAGATCGCGGGAGGCGTCGAGGACAAGGACCAAGGCCGCGTCACGATCCTCGGCGAGGAGCTCCCGTCGAAGGCGCGCGGTGGCGGGCCGCGCGAAGCGATTCGCCGTGGCGTCGCGATGGTCCACCAGCACTTCATGCTGGTCCCCACGCTGACCGGGCTCGAGAACCTCGCGCTCGGCGACCCGCGCGCGCAGTCTCGCGCGAAGCTCGCGGCATGGGCGGGCATCCTCGATCTCGCCCCACTGCGGCGCGACATCGAAGCGCTCGCGAAAAAACTCACGCTCGACGTGCGCCTCGACGTTCCCGTCGATGCGCTCTCGGTCGGCGAGCGACAGCGACTCGAGCTGCTGCGCGCGCTCCGTCACGCGCCGCGCGTGCTGATCCTCGACGAGCCCACGGCGGTCCTCGCGCCGCGCGAGGCGGAGTCGGTGCTCTCGCTCGCGCGCGAGCTCGCTTCGCGTGGCCTCGCGGTCGCGCTCGTCACGCATCACCTCGACGAGGTCGCGCAGTACGCCGACGAGGTGACGGTCCTCCGGCGCGGCGCCGTCGTCGCGCACCATCCGCCGGGCGATCCCCTGGTCCGCGACGCCTCGGCGCTCGCCCGTGAGGCGCTCGGTGACGACGTGCCGCGCCCGAAGCGCGCTCCACGCACGCCGGGTGCCTCGCGCCTCCGCTTGGTCTCCGGGGCGCTGTCGCTCGACCTCAGGGCAGGGGAGATCGTCGGCGTCGCGGGCGTAGAGGGGAACGGGCAGCAGACGCTCGAGCTCGTCCTCGCGGGCATGACGAGACCGGAGAAAGGCGAGGTCCGTGTCGACGATCGCGATGTCTCACGCGACACCGTGCGCGCGCGGCGTGCGCGCGGCGTCGCGTGGATCCCGTCCGATCGGCACGAGCACGGCATCGCCTCGGAGCTCCCGGCGCGCGACGTGCTCCGTCTCGGCGCGCTGACCGAGTCGTCGCGGCGAGGACTGGTCTCCGAGCGCGCGCTCGATGATGCATTCGCCGCCGCCGTGGCCGACCTCGACGTGCGGCCGGACGAGCCGACGCTCGCGAGCGGCTCGTTCTCCGGGGGCAACCAGCAGAAGCTGGTGGTCGCGCG
>JBKJQC010000490.1:0-4573 GCA_046593995.1 Polyangiales bacterium | reverse complement strand
GAGCATGGTCTCGCCGTGCGCGGGGATCTCGATCGCCCGCAGGGTGGTCCGCTTCCCGCCGCGCTCGAGCTCGACGTCGAACCGGCCGGAGTTGACCTCCTGCCGCAAGAGCGGCGTCACGCCGGAGGGGGTCGACGCGCCACGCAGGTACACGCGCGATCCGGGCCACGCGGGGATCGAGAGCGTCCCCTTGGCCAGGGGATCGGCCTTGGTCTGGGTCGCGCGATTGCCCACGATGACCGGGTAGATCGACGGGCCGACCGCCGCGTCGTCGTCGACGTCGAGCTCCGAGGTCGTGCCGGCCGGGATCGGGTTCCGACGCGTGTAGGTCGGCTCCATGCCGAGCGCGATGCCCCACGAGCCGCCGAGCGCCCAGAAGAGGACGACCGCGCCCGCGAGGACGAGGACACTCCCGAGCTGCGCGCTCGCGAAGCTCTTCACCGGCGAGGCATCGTCCGCGAGCGACGTCGTCGCGACGGACGCGGCCGCGACGCCGGCGACGAACGCGGGGATCGAGTCCGCGACGAGCGCGAGGAGCGCGCCGCCGACGAGGAGCGACACACGCGCGTGCAGCGCGTGGCTCTCGGCCGAGCCCCTGGCGGTCATCACGTGCGCGCCGAGCGCAAAGAGCGTGACGACGAGCGCGAGGAGCAGCGAGAGCGGATCGAGCGACAGACCGACCGAGGCGTGGAGCGCCCCCATCCGCGCGAGCGACCACGGCGCCTCGAAGAGCACGCGATTCTCGGACGGCACCCCGAAGAGCAAGGTCACGGCGTGGATCAACAGCGCGAGCGCGCCGCCGGTGCCGGCGAGGGCCACCACACGCGGAAAGCCTGCGCCCCAGGTGCGAGCGAGGCGCGCGCCGCCGATGCCGTTGGCGACCGCGGCGACCAGCGGAAGCGCAACGACGAGGAGGAGCGTCTCGCCCGGCTCGACGTGCTGAATCGGTGCGCTGAGGGCGTTCATCCGTAGCGCGCGGTTTCACCAGATGGACGCGGCGGCGTGCAGGTCGTGGACGTTAGGCGTCCCGCCGCCGGACCGTCAAGGTCACACGCGCGGGTCGAGATGACGCGTGCGGACGCGGTCGAGCGCCGCGAGGATGCGCAGCCCGATCCAGCCGACGAAGGCGATCGCGATCGCGAACGTGCTCAGAGAGACGAAGCGCGACAACGACGTCGACGGGGCGAGCGCCCACCACGCGGAGGACGCCGCGAGCGCAGCGACCGCGACGACCAGCACACCGCGACGGGCGCGGGCCTCGCGCGGGACGAGCGCGCGGATCCCGGTGATCGCCATCACCACGAGCGCGGCCTTGGACGCAAAGACGATCGCCGCGACCACTTGGAGCGCCAGCGAGGCCTCCTGATCGACCGCGCGCACGAACGGCACGCGCGGTCCCCCGAGGTAGAGCGCCGCTGCGAGGAACCCCGCCGCGTGCGCGACCACGAGCTCCGCGGTCCCGGCGCCTTCGTCGCGACGACGGGTCGAGAGGCTCGCCCCGGGGATCGCCGCGGCCGCGAGCCACGCGACGAACGCCGCGAGGGTGAAGGGCGTACGGAACGCGAGCCAGTCCCACGGCGCGCTCCCCTGCACCCGCAGCGCGTCTTGCACGCGGAGCGAGCCTGCGGTCCCGACCGCGACGACGATCGCCGCGGCCGCAGGCAGCTGCGCGCGCACGGCGTCGGTGGCCGCGTCGAGCCCCGCGCGGAACGACGTGCGCGCGTTCGCGAAGAGCGCGGTCGCGACGCCGAGCGTGAGCCCGACCGTCGAGAGGACCGCGACGTCGCAGACCTCGAGCCAGGCCGGCGGCGCCATGGCAAGGGCCGCGCAGGCGGCGCTCGTGACCACGAGACCCGCCGTCGCCCCACCGCCCCCCGCGAGCGACGTCGAGCCGCTCCCGGGCGCGCCGCCGTAGGTGTCTCCGTCGAGGAGCGCCTTGGTCCCCGCGCGCAGGCGATCGATCACCCGCCGCGGAGCCGATGCGGTGCGCGCGGCGATCCGGCGCTCGAGGAACGCGCTCGTCGATCCCGGCTTCCGCGTCGCGAACACGAGGAGCGCGAGCGCGGTGCCGATCGCCAGCGCCGACCCGGCGAGCGGGCGCGGGATCGACGGCGTCCATCCGTCGAGCGGCACGACCACGTTGCGCGGCTTCGGCACGTCTCCGCGCCGCACGACGAAGACCGCGGCGACGTCGCCCGAGGGCACGACGTCGGCGATCGCATCGATCTGCACCCCGTCGACCTCGACGAGGACGTCACCCTGCGCGATCCCAGCGCGCGCCGCGCGGGAGCCGTCGCGCACGTTCGCGACCGTGAGCCCGCCGGACGCAGGCGCGCCCATCGCGAGCTCGATGCCGAGGAAGTCGAGCGCGCGTCGTCCTGCTTCGTCACGATGCGCGGAGACGGCGCTCGCGGTCCCGTGCACGTCGAGGACGATCCCGGTCGCCTTGCCCGCGAGCGGCGCGGTGCCGGACTCGGCGGGCGGAAAGGTCACGGTCACGTCGCCGCGGAAGGTCCCGTGCGGCGTCGCATCGCCGATCAGTCGCCCCGCGAGCGCGGATCCGAACGGGAGATCGAGGCGCCCTTCGCTTCGCGACTCGATCTCCATCGCGACGGACACGGCCTCGGGAGGCATCCCCGGCCGATGCACGCGGCCGCGGAGCACGATGCTCGCCGTGCGCTGCACCGGAAAGCCACCACCGAGGATCTCGAGCCGATCGCCGACGTCGATCTCGCGCGGCAGGACATCGCGGATCTCGAGCGTCGTGGGAGGGATCTCCGCGACGCACGCGGAGAGGACACACCCAGACCCGACGACGAGAGGAGCGAAGCGACGCATGTGCCCACGTCGGTCTCCCTTGCGGGGGAGGCGCAGGCCAAGTTCACGTCAGACTTCGCTCGGAGCTCTCGTCAGAACGCGACGGCGAGGACCGGCGTGTGCAGTTCGTAGCGCTGAGACAGGCCGTACTTCTCGACCTCGACCAGCGAGTACGCAGGGCGGATCTGTACGGCCGGGATCGCGAGCTGGAGCTTCGAGTCGTCGAGATTGACGAGCGCGAAGCCGGGCCCACGCGGCGTGCGGAGCGAAGTCGGCTTCGCCGGCTTGTGCTTCGTCGCAGGGGGCAGAGGCGTCGTCGTCGTCGTGCCCGAGCCACCGGGGACGGGCGTCGACGGTGAGCCGCCGGTCGTCGAGGGTGTGCTCGCATCGACCTTCACGGCGCCACCGACGGGCGCGGCGCTTCCGGGCGCGGCATCCGCGGGGGTGCTGTCCTCGCTCGTGGGGCGATAGGCCGTCGCCGAGAGCGTGATCACCACGGTCGGGATGAGCAGCGCCATGCCGCCGGCGAGCATGTACATCGGGATCTGGGGATCCGCGCTCTGCTCGATGAAATAGCCGCCGATGCCGCCGCCGATCGCGAACGCCGTCGGCACCGTGTAGTAGAGCCAACCCGGCTTGGCGCCGAAGGCCGCGAGCCCGACGAACCCGATCTCGCCGCCGAGCAGCGCGCCGCCGACGATCCCCTTGCCGGTGCCGTCGACCTGCGCGGTCCCGGCCGATGCGTCGCCAGACGTCGTGCAGACGGCCGCCATCAAGGCCGCAGACACCGCGAAACCGACCGCCTTCGTCAGTGCCGAACGCATGAGAGACCTCCGCACGGGATGGCTACCAGATGTGCCCACCCGTCACCAGCCCCATGAGATGCGGGCGACGGTCCGCGTGTTCGTTTGTCCGCGAGAAAGCGCGAGCAGGCCCTCCGAAGAGGTCAGAAGCGGACGCTCGTGCGGGACGCGCTCGCCGGAGCCGTGCTCGGCGGCGGCGGCTCGGGGCCGAGCGGGATGAGATACACGAGGCGGAGACCGAGCTCGAAGAACCCGCGATTGGTCGACTGCGACGCGATGTTGCCGTTGGCCGACTCACCCGGCAGGTACACCTGTGCGCCGCACACGTCCGCGTCGGCGCAGTTGGAGCGTTTGCCGTTCGACGGGCTCGCCGAGAGGAAGCGGAGCGAGCCGCCGACCGCCCACGTGCGCGAGAGCGGCACGTCGAGCCCGATCGCGAGACCGAACGCCGCCGCGTTCTGCTTGTAGTCGAAGGCCTGCGCGCCCGTGAACTTCCAGCTCTCGGCCCACGTGCCGGCATCGATGCCGAACCAGCCGTCGACCTGCCTCGTCCGCACGAGGTGCATGCGCAGTCGCGCGCCGAACGTGCCGTACGAGTAGCTCGCCTTGCTGTCGATCTGCACCTGGCCGGAGCCGGGATCGCCCGCCGTGGCGGGGGCGATCGCGCGCCCATCGAGACCGTAGTTGCCGGCCGCACCGCCCGCGTAGAGCCCGAGCTCCCAGAACCCGTTGATGCGGAACGAGGCGCTCACTTCCGCGGCCCCGAGCGGCTTGCGCTCGCCGAGCTTGTAGTCGTCCGTCGCCATCGCGCCCCCGAGCTGCACCGCGAGCGCGATCGACGGCGACGTCAGCCCGCCCGGCGGTCGTGGCGGCAGCTGCGGCGGTGGCGGAGGGGGAGGAGGCTGGTCCTGTTGTTGGACCGGCGGAGCGATCGGCGGCGCCGTCGTCGGCAC
>JBKJQC010000418.1:0-6772 GCA_046593995.1 Polyangiales bacterium | reverse complement strand
GCAGTTCACCGAAGGCGTCATCCAGGTGACCGGCGTCGGCGGACTGAAGGAAGAGCTCACCCGTCGCAACGCCAACCCCGATCAGGTGATGATCTGGAAGGCCGGGCTCCCCGGTTGGGTCCCCGCGCGCCAGATCATCCAGGCCTGAAGAGGTCTGCAGAGGTCTAGGGTCTAGGGTCTAGGGTCTAGGGCCGGAGACGAGAGCGACGCTAGCTCTCCGATCCGGCTCGCGGCTTTCGGGCCCGGCCTCAACGACCCGCCTCCGCTTCCTCTCGTCTCGTTCTCGTTCTCGTTCTCGTTCTCGTTCTCGTTCTCGTTCTCGTTCTCGAACCCTAGACCCTAGCCCCTAGACCCTAGACCGAGAGAGATGGGCGTCTTCGACTTCGTGAAAGAGGGTGCGCGCGAAATGCGCGTCGCACGTGGCTCCGACGGACCGGTGTCGGTGCACGTCGAGGACAGCCTGCCCCTCTACGGCGAGCTCGACGTGGAGCGTGACGACTGCGCGGTGTTCGTCCGCGACGCACGCGCCATCGGGATCCTCGGCCCGGGTCGGCACGCGTTGCACATCTCCAACATCCCGTTCCTCGCGCTCGCGCACGACGTCGGGGAGCGCGAAGGGCGCATCCGCGCCCGCGTCGTGTTCGTGCGACTCACGCCGATCGTCGCGCAGCCGTTCTCCGGCAAGCTCGAGGAGATCATCGATCCGCTGACGCACGTCCCGCCGTCGCTCGAGGGGACGCTCACCGTGCAGATCGTCGACCCTGCCGAGTTCGTCGAGGACCACCTGCGGTCGCCGAAGCGGCCGCTCTTCGCGCGGCCGGGCGTCGCGGTGTCGGTCGACGCGCTGCGGCTCCGTCAGGGAGACCACGTCGGGCGTGTCGCGACCCATGCGTTCGTGCTGCCCGCGCGCGAGCCCGAGGCGAACGAAGAGCGCGGCGCCGCGATCGACTGTCGCGCGTGCGGCACGCGCGGCGAGATCGGCGCGTTCTGCGAGGGATGCGGCACCCTCTTGTCGGCGCGCGCGCGCTGCGTCGCCTGTCGGGCGCCCCTCGAGCCGAACGCCAGGTTCTGCGCCGGCTGCGGCGTGCGCACCGACGTTTGACGGTTTCTTCGCCCGTTCGCCGCGTCCTCGTACGCTCCTGCGTTCATCCTAGGACGGGCGCGAGCTCGCCGGAGGTCACATGCGCATGCGCACACTGTTCGGATCGGGGGTCCTCGCGTCTTTCCTCGTGCTCTCGACGAGCGCCTCCGCCGCGAAGATGGCCGTCGAAGAGCCGCCGACGTTGTCCGATCAGGGGCAGATCATCGTCGGCGCGGAGCGGGTCTTCGGCGTCACGCTCAGCTCGGTGCGACAGGACGTCGCAGGGACGCCCCTCTCGATCACCGACTCGTACACGAACGTCGGCCTCCTGTGGGGCTACCCGACCACCGTCCACAACGTGCCGCGCTTCGGCCTCGACTACACGGTGATCGACAACCTGACGATCGGGTTCAGCGGCGGGTTCTTCAGCTCGAGCTCGAAGCGCAAGTCGGAGGGGGGCGTCGGGAGCACCGAGAGGGAGGACGGGCCGACGTTTACGGAGTGGCTGATCTCCCCGCGTGTCGGGTACATCGTCGACGTCTCCGAGAAGCTCTCCATCTGGCTGCGCGGCGGCGTGACGCTCTTCGGGTCGTCGTCGAAGTCGGAGGGCACCGGCGCTCAGCCGACGACGAGAAGGACTCCACGAGCGGCCTCGCGTTCACCCTCGAGCCGACGTTCGTCGTCGCGCCGGTCCCGCACTTCGGGCTCTACGGCGGGCTCGCCTTGGACATCGCTGCGAGCGGCAAGTACAAGTTCGAGCGGACGCAGAACAACGTCACGCAGAGCAGCGAGAACACTTACAAGCAGTCGAGCTACGGCGCCGTCTTCGGCATGATCGGGTACCTCTGATCGGCTCGCGGACCGAGACGTTCCCCTATCCGCGCCCCTCCGCGCTGGAAGCGGGGGAGAGCGGTCCGTAGAACGCGAAGAGCTTCGCGGAGCCGATCGCGAAGAGCACGCCGAGCGCGGCGAAGAGGCCGTACATCCACGGCGAGCCGCCGCGCCCGAAGTGGCTCGCGTTGTTGGCCGCGAGGACGAGCCAGAGCACGGCGTCGAGCAGGAAGAGCACGCGGTGCTTCCTGATCTTGGCGGCGAGCGTGAGGACCAGCAGGCCGCCGCCGAAGACGAGCCCGCCGACGTCGAGCGGACCGAGCCCCACCGAGGGCAGCGACGTGATGACGACGAGCACGCCGATCGGAGCCGCGAGACGCAGACGCCTTCTCAGCGACGCGGCGAGATGATCGTCCAGCACCGGCTCGACGAAGCGACGGAGCGCGGCGAGGGGAGGGCCGGGCAGCGGGACCGAGAGCCGCGTCGGGGCGCGCACAACGAGCGCGCGGAGGAAGATGCCAATCAACAGGTCGGTGTCGGCGACGACCTCGGCGCGCGACAGCACCGCACGAGCGCCGTCGCCGCGCGTCGCGACGAAGCGCTCCTCGTGGAACGCGAGCTCCCACTGTGTCGTCGGGATCTTGCCGGTCGCCACGCTGTGTCGTTCGACGAGCCGTCCGAGCGCGGCCTCGTCGAGCGGCGCGGTCGCGGCTACGCCGGCGGCGAGGGCAGGGGCTGGGGGTGCATAGGGGTTCGGCGGGTCCATCGGCGCGGATGCAGAGTCGTCGGTAGGCGCGCGTCACCTACCGAACTAGGCTGGCGAGCGTGCGGACGTGCGTCACGTGCGGTCAGAGCTTCTCGGGGGAGGCTGCGTTCTGTCCCTTCGACGGAACGAAGCTCGAGGGCGTGCCGCAGGCGGAGAGCGCCGCGTACGTCCCCTCGCAGCGGCGCGATCAGATCAGCGTCGGCGCGCTGATCGGCGACGTCTATCGCGTCGACAAGGTGCTTGGCGAAGGCGGGATGGGGATCGTCTTCGCGGTCACGCACGTCCGCCTGGGCAAGCGCTTCGCCCTCAAGCTCCTCAAGCGCGAGCTCGCGAAGGACGCGGACACACGCGCGCGTTTCCTCGTCGAGGCGCAGGCGGCGGGGAAGCTGCACCACCCGAACGTCGTCGAGGTCACCGATTACGCGTCGTTGCCCGACGGCAGCGCGTACCTCGTCATGGAGTACCTCGACGGTCAGCCGCTCGCGCGCCTGATCAAGCTCGGAGGTGCGATCCCCGCGCTGCGCGCCGTCGGCATCGTGCGCGACGTGGCGAGCGGGCTCGCCTCCGCCCACGAGAAGGGGATCGTCCACCGCGACCTCAAGCCGGACAACGTCTTCGTCATCCAGCACGGCGGGAAAGAGGTCTCGAAGATCCTCGACTTCGGCGTCGCCAAGGTGGCCGGCAGCGCGAAGCTCACGAAGACCGGCATGGTGTTCGGTACGCCGCACTACATGAGCCCGGAGCAGGCGTCGGGCGGCGCGATCGATGGCCGCACCGACGTCTACGCCCTCGGCGTGATCATGTACGAGATGTTCACCGGGCGCGTGCCGTTCGAGGCCGACACGTACATGGGCGTCCTCACGAAGCACATGTTCGAAGCGCCGATCCCCCCCTCGCAGCTCGCCGGCGCGGCGCGTGAGCTCGGAGCCCTCGAGGACGTGACGCTCAAGGCGCTCGCCAAGCGCCCCGAGGATCGCTACGCCTCGATGAACGATCTGATCGTCGACATCGATCGGATCATCCGCGTCGGCCACGACGGCGTCCCGGTGATCGCGTCGCACGTCGAGGGCATTCGGCGTCCCGACGCGAAGAAGGACATCGAGCAGGTCCGTCGCGCGCTCGGTCTCGCCGACGAGCTCGAACCGCCGGCCCGCGCCGAGATCGACGCCGCGTATGCGAACGCGCGCGAGGCACGCGGCCGCCGCGTGGGCCTCGTCGCGATGGGGGCGGCGCTCTTCGTCGGCGTCACCATCGGCGTCGCTGCGCTCGCGATCCACCTGCGGACGAGATCCGGCGCGCAAACCGCCGAGCAGACCAGTGAGACGCCACACGCCGAGCCGCCGCCGAAGACCAAACCGCCGCCTCCCATCCCGGTCGTGGTCCCCGTCCCCATCCCACAAGTGGAGCCCGTGGCATCAACCGTTCCGAGCACGACCGCGCAGCCCGGAACGACGACGGCGACTCAGCATCCGACACCGGTGGCCAAGCCCGTCACCCAGTCGGGGAAACCCGGCAAAAAGGCGGTCGGGTCGAGTGACGTGATCGACCCCTGGGCTCAGTGAGACCTCCTGATCGCTCCTCGATTTCGCTCTGCACCGCGCTCGCTCCCGTTTTTCGACCCCCCCTCGCATGCGAGGCGTGACGCCTGAATCGGCGTGGTATCGTTTCCGGCGCTAGCATCCTTCGTTCCAGCCCCTCCTCAGCACCTCGTCCGTACCCTCGCGAAGAATTGTCGGCATGGAGATCAAACAGCAGCTCAAGCTGAGCCAGCACCTGGTGATGACGCCGCAGCTCCAGCAGGCGATCCGCCTGTTGCAGCTGAACCAGCTGGAGCTTCGCGACGAGATCAACCACGAGCTCGAGAACAACCCCGTTCTCGCGGACGAACTCACCGATCCGAAGCTGGAGCGGCAAGAAGGCGCGGACGCCCCGCTCCCCGGCACCAACTTGTCGGGCGAAGAGCGCGTGGGCATCACCGAGGTGAACGAAGCTCCCACCAGCATGGAGGAGCGGGTCCGCGAGAAGAACAACCAGGAAGTCGACTGGGAACAGTTCCTCGAGAACCGAACGCAGCAACAGGCGCTGCCGACGACGCGTGGCGGCTTCGAAGAGCTGCCACCGATCGAGCAGAACCTCACGAAGAACGAGTCGCTCGAGGACCACCTCCTCTGGCAGGTGCAGAACAGCGACCTCAATGACGAGGAGCGAAACTTCGCCGAGTTGGTCATCGGCAACCTCGACGACCAAGGCTTCCTCGACCTCAAGGGCGTCGAGCGCGAAGACGGCAGCCGCACCCCCGACATCACCGTCGAGGACCTGGCGAAGGAAGCCGGCCTCGATCCAGAGGACGCCGACGAGGTCCTCAAGATCCTCCAGCAGATGGACCCAGTCGGCGTGTGCTCGCGCGATCTCCGTGAGTGCCTCCGCGTGCAGGCCGAGCTCTACGGCTGCGACGACACCGAGATCGCGATCATCGATCGCCACCTCCACAACCTCGAGAAGCGGAACTGGGCCGCCATCGCGAAGGACCTCAAGGTCTCCCCCGAGGAGATCATCGAGGCCGCGAAGCAGATCCAGAAGCTCGACTCGCGCCCCGCGCGGAACTTCACGACGACCGACGAGAAGTCGATCGCGATCACGCCCGACGTCTACGTCATGCGCGACGTCGAGAAGTGGATCGTCGTCGACAACGACAAGGGTCTGCAGCGGCTCTACATCAACGAGACGCTCGCGAAGCGGCTCCTCAAGGATCCGCAGGCGAAGGAGTTCATCGGCGAGAAGCTGCGGAACGCCCAGTGGCTGATCCGCGCGATCGAGCAGCGCCGGAAGACGATCATCCGCGTCACCGAGTGCATCGTCGAGAAGCAGCGCGAGTTCTTCGAGAAGGGCGTCGCGTTCCTCAAGCCGATGATCCTCCGCGACGTCGCCGAGACGGTCGGCATGCACGAGTCGACGATCTCCCGCGTCACCACGAACAAGTACGTGCACACGCCGCAGGGCCTCTTCGAGCTGAAGTATTTCTTCAACTCGGCGATCCGCCGCACCGCCGACGAGGACATCGCGTCGGAGGCCGTGAAGCAGGCGATCAAGCGTCTCATCGACACCGAGGACAAGGAGAACCCCCTGTCCGACCAGGCGATCGTCGAACTGCTGGAGCGGAACGAGGGCATCCAGATCGCTCGCCGCACCGTCGCCAAGTACCGAGAAGTCATGGGGATCCTTGCGTCCTCCAAGCGCAAGAAGATGTTCTGACCACATCGTCGCCAAGCCGACTCAGCCGCGCCCGCCCCACCCGATACTTGACGGGCGTGCGTCGGGCGCGTCGCCTTTGGGAGTCGGCGGCCTCAGACTGTAGCTCTGGGGAAGAATCCGTCGGCCGTGACGGTTACTCATCAGGGGTCACTCACCCGATAGGAGCTTGGTTCGGATCAGGTTCTCGAGAGTTCAATAGGTAGGGCGCGTGAGGCTCTTCATGTGAACGAGTCCCCGCGCGTCCGAGCAGCCGAGCGGTCCAACGAGACCGCGCGTCGTGTGGAGGGTTCGCATGCAGATCGCGATCACGTTCCGCCACCTCGAGTCGTCGGAAGCCGTCAAGACGTACGTGAATGAAAAGGTCGGCAAGCTCCAGAAGTTCTTGCGCTCGCCGCTCAAGGCCACCGTCACTCTGTCCGTCGAAAAAGGGGTGATGATCGCGGAAGTGAATGTAAACGCGGGGTCGGAGCACTACACGGCGAAGGACTCCTCCGAGAACATGCACGCGAGCATCGATCGCGTGATCGACAAACTCCTGCACCAGGTGCAGCACGTGAAGACGGCCAAGGTCGGCAGCAAGCGGAGCGGCATGAGCGCCGGTGAGTTCGCGCGCATCTCGCAGCTCGAAATCGAGCAGCGCGCCGCGGCCTCCAACGAAGAGTGACGCCCACGAAGCCCTCCGATTGAACGCGGACGGACGGAGGCTTTGCGAAGTCCGTTCCGCGTCCGAGGAGCGAGCCAAGGCGAGTGGATTGAACACGGAGGCACGGAGGCGCGGAGTCCTGAGAGTCTGCCGATCTCGGCCGCTACCTGGCCGACGCTCTCGCCGCTGCCACGCCCCA
>JBKJQC010000234.1:0-3643 GCA_046593995.1 Polyangiales bacterium | reverse complement strand
CCTCTACGATCTGCGCAACCTCTTCCAGGTCAACGTCGAGGAGGGGCGTCACCTGTGGGCGATGGTCTACCTCCTCCACAGGTGACGCCCCTCCTCGACGTTGACCTGGAAGAGGTTGCGCAGATCGTAGAGGCTCGGGCACGTCTGCCCGAGGAGCCGCTGCTGCTCGACGGAGGCAGGCTCCGTGTCGCCCTGCGTGACGATGAGTCGACGAAGCGTGTTGCGGTGCTCGCCCGGCACCTCTTGCCACACGGGCTGCCCGATGTTGTCGCCGAAGTGGATCTTGCGATCGGCGACGCGATCCGCGAGGAAGATGCCCCAGCGGTAGTCCGGCATCTTCACGTAGTCGAAGTTCGCCCAGCCGTCGGAGTCGACCGAGATGGCCGTGCGGAGCCAGACCTGATCCTGCTGGAAGCCCTCCGGCCCCATCTCGAGCCACCAGCTCAAGAAGTTCGGCTGCCACTGCTCGAGGGCGCGCTGCAGCTTCTTGTCGCTCGAGAGGTCGACGTTGTTCGGGATCTTGGTGTCGTTGACGACGCTGCTCATGTCTCTTTCCTCGTTCTCGTCAGCAGTGGCTCGCAATCGGTCATCAGTCGTCAGTCGTCAGTCGTCAGTCCGAGAGGGAATCCTTCGGCGTCGGGTCGGTCTGGGGCCGGCAGCCCCGGTAGGGTGCTCGAGAGGCCTACTGACGACTGACGACTGACGACTTCTCTACGCGCGGCGCCAGTCGAACTCGGGGCGCTCGGGCTTGCCGTACATGGTGAGGGCGCCCTTCGGCCCCGTGGCGTTCGGGCGGGTGAAGATCCAGTTCTGCCAGGCGGAGAGGCGACCGAAGATCTTGGTCTCCATCGTCTCGGGGCCGCCGTAGCGGAGGGAGGCCTCCATGCCGGTCATCGCGTCGGGGGACATCGCCGCGCGCTCTTCGATGGCGACGCGGATCTCGTCGTCCCAGTCGATCGCGTCGGGCGCGATCGTCACGAGGCCGGCCTTGTTCGCCTCTTGCGTGGTCATCGGACCTTCGCGTCCCTTCAGCGCGTCGGCACGCGTTGGATCCGCGAGGAAGCGGGACTGCAGGCGCGTGAGGCCGTTGCCCATCGGACAAGGGCCGAAGTTCGCCGGGGAGACCGCGACGCGGATGCCGTCCTCGTTGTCCTCGTCGTCCTTCATGTAGACGCGGTCACTCGCGAGGGCGAGCTCGAGGAGCGAGCCGGCGAAGCACGAGCCCTCGTCGATCAACGAGAAGAACGAGCGCGAGGTCACGTCGACGCGCTTGAGGACGCGCTTCTGGAAGAGCTGGATCTCGCGCGCGAGCCAGTCGTTGCCGGCGAGCGACACGAGCGCCTTGTCGTGCGCGACCACGGCGTCCAGGTCGCCGCGCGTCTTGATGGTGACGGTGCCGACGTCGAGGAAGTTGAAGCGGAGATCGAGGATCGCATCGTCGAGCTCGCGGAACGCTTGGAAGGCCCACCACGACGGCCCGAGCTTGCGTAGCTCGTCGGCGCTCTTCGGTGCCTCGTGATCCGGACCGCGGACCACGAGCTCGGCGACGCGCTTCTTCGAGTCGAGCGTCAGCGTGACGTACTTGTACGTGTTGACCGTCTTCGCGCCGTCGGTCTTTCGCTCGACGCCGATCGGCGGCAGCGGGAAGCCCGCGCCCTTCGCGTTCGCGCGCGGCGACACCTTGGCCAGCTCGGAAGCGCGCTTCTCGGTCGTCTCGACGAACTTGCTCCGGGGGTAGACCCCGTCGACGAGGCGCCACTCCTTCGCCCGCTTTCCCTTGATGCCTTCCGCGACGGTCGAGAAGACGTCCGCGTGATCGCGGCGGACCTTGCGCTTGTCGACGAGGCGCGTGAGCCCGCCGGTGCCGGGGAGCACCGCGAGGAGCGGGCACTCGGGGAGCGAGACGGCGCTGTTGCCGTCTTCCTGCAGGTAGATCCCGTCGCACGCGAGCGCGAGCTCGTAGCCGCCGCCGGCCGCGATCCCGTTGAGCGCCGCGATGGCCTTGATCCCGCTCTCGCTGCTCGCCTCCTCGAGATAGAGGCGCGTCTCGTTGGTGAACTTGCAGAAGTTGACCTTGAAGGCGTGCGTCGAGCTGCCGAGCATGTAGATGTTCGCGCCGGAGCAGAAGATCCGATCCTTCGCGCTCGAGAAGACAATGGCGCGGACCTCGGGGTGCTCGAAGCGGATGCGCTGCACGGCGTCCGCGAGCTCCACGTCGACGCCGAGGTCGTAGCTGTTCTGCTTCAGCTCGTACTTGCTCTCGAGACCTTCGTGATCCTTCACGTCGAGGATCAGGCGCGCGATGCCGTTCTTCTCGGCGTCGGCGAGATCGAGGCGCCAGTGGACGTAGCGGTCGGGGTGGGTCTCGAAGCGGACGGGATCCATGGGGCGGAGCATGCACGGCGACGGATGATTCGGCAAGCACTATAGTGCCTGGCGCGACAACGGTGATGCAGTATACTGCCACGTGATGACGGCCCACGGTGAGCGCGAGCACCTCCTCGACGAGCTCGGTCAGGCCGTGCGTGAGCGTCGCGCGGGACGCGGTCTGACGCTTCGAGAGCTCTCGGAGCGGGCGGGCGTGAGCACGCGGTTCCTCGCCGACCTCGAGGCCGGACGCGGCAACATCTCCGTCCTCCGTCTCCACGACGTCGCCGTCGCGCTCGGCACGACCGCGTCGGAGCTCCTCGCGGCCGAGGCTCGCCGCGCGCGTGCCCGCCCGGTGATCGCGCTCCTCGGGCTGCGCGGCGCGGGGAAGAGCACGATCGGCAAACGTCTCGCGAAGCGCATGAGCATCCCGTTCGTCGAGCTCGATGCGCGCGTGGAGGAGTCCGCCGGGCTCTCGCTCCGCGAGGTGTTCGAGCTGCACGGAGAGGCGCACTATCGACGGCTCGAGCGCGACGTCTTGCGCCGCGTCCTCGACGAGAATCCTGCCTGCGTGATCGCGACCGGCGGCTCCATCGTCATGGACGACGAGACGTTCGCGCTCCTCCGCGCGCAGGCGACCACCGTGTGGCTGCAGGCGTCACCCGACTCGCACTGGTCTCGCGTCGTGGCCCAGGGCGATCGTCGACCGATGGCGAACCGCGCGAACGCGAAGGCGGAGCTCGCGCAGCTCCTCGAGCAGCGGAAGCCGCGCTACGCGAAGTCCGACGTGTCGATCGACACCGACGTCGTGGGCGTGGACGGAGCGGTGCGCGCGATCACGGCGCGCGTCGGCGGCGCTGCTTGATGCATCTCTTTGGCGATCCTGTTCGGCACGTGAGCAGGCCGAACCGTCAACGAGTCGCGGCGCCGTCCGGCACGGCGACGGCGCTGCGGTTACCCGAACGACAGAGCTTTTTCCTCCTCGGTCCGCGCGGGACGGGGAAGTCGACGTGGCTGCGGGAGACGTTCCCCCACGCGGTCACG
Source organism: Polyangiales bacterium (assembly GCA_046593995.1). Classification (GTDB taxonomy): domain Bacteria; phylum Myxococcota_A; class Polyangia; order Polyangiales; family JADJMO01; genus JALHOE01. The sequence goes on along the minus strand of JBKJQC010000234.1, from coordinate 232 downwards.
CTCGATCTCCTCGACCTCGGGCTGTACGGCAAGCTCCTCGCCCGACACGGCCGAGGAGATCGACGGCGCCGCGCTCGAGACGCTCGTGATGCAGGAGCTCCGCGCCACCAACGCGAATCACGCGCTCGGCTACGAGCTGTTCACCTGAAGGATCATCGGCTCGAGCGCGCGGAAGCTCCGGCGCGGCGGCGCGAACCTGCTCGCGGGGCGCGCGCGCACCGTGACGCACCGT
>JBKJQC010000196.1:0-3643 GCA_046593995.1 Polyangiales bacterium | reverse complement strand
GAACATCGGCGGCCTCATCATCCTCGACCTCATCGACATGGAGCTGCACAAGAACCGCGAGAAGGTGCGCCGCACCCTCGAGGAGCTCCTCCAGAAGGACAAGGCGAAGACGACGCTGAACCGCATCTCGGAGCTCGGGCTCATCGAGATGACCCGCAAGCGGACGCGGGAAAGCCTGGGCCGGATGATGCACGAGCCCTGCTTCTACTGCGACGGCACCGGCCAGCTGCAGTCACGCACGACGATCGCGTACGAGATCCTCCGTCAGATCCGGCGCGAGCGTAAGACGCTCCCCGGCTACAAGGTCGTGGTGAACGCGCACCCGTCGATCGTCGATCTGCTGCAGACCGAGGAGCGCGACACGGTGCGCGACAGCGAGCGCCGCTACCAGCGACAAATCCTGCTCGTGCCGCACCGCGAGTATCACATCGAGCAATTCGATCTGCAGGGCAGCTGATCGAGAGGTCTAGGGTCTAGGGTCCAGGGTCTAGGGTTCGAGAGCGAGACGAGAGGTCGCGAGCCCCCTCGTCTCTGCTCGCCCAATCGGACACCTGCGCCGAGAACCGCGCCTGGGCACGCCAAGTCTCGGACCCTAGACCCTAGACCCTAGACCCTAGACCGAGCGGATCGGTGGGTCGTCTACGGCAAGCAGTCGCGCATCCATGGGCGTGCGCTGGCGATGCCGACGCCCTGGATCCATCCGCCGCTCGCCGTGTCCGCGCGATGGAACCACTGCATGCCCTGCGGCGGCGCGTCGGGCGGCGTGGGGTTGCCCGAGAGGTCGAACGCGTAGCGCGTGGAGTCGCTCGTGAGCACGAACGTCAGGCGCGTCCCCTGGGGGAACGACGGCAGCTCCGTCTCGGCCGTGTTGAAATAGAACGGGTAATCGTAGCCGTCGGCTGCGACGTTGACCTGCATGATGCTCGCCTTGCCGAGCGGGACGTGATGGCCGGGGCACGGCGTTCGGAACGCCGTCAGGGTCAGCCTTCCCGTCTGGCCGGCTGCGTTCACCTCGATCGTGCGGAGGCGCAGGATCAGCTTCTCGTGGCGTCCGTCCTCCTTCAACTCGTAGCTGATCGCGATCGCCCCCTTCAACCCCAAGCGTGGGGTGAGCCACGAGCCGCCGTAGTAGTTGTACTGCTCGTAGTAGGGACCGACGGGAGCGACGCACGCGAGAGTCGGCTCGGGGGCTGCGCATCCCGCGTCGAGCGGGCGCACCTCGCCACCGATCAGCGCGTCGCCGCTGCTCACGTCGGCAGTGCCGGCACCGTCGACCGAGCCGCCTTCGTTCGCGGCGCCGGTGTCCGCCGTCGGCACGCCGTCGGCATCGGCGCTCGCGCCGGTGTCGCCGCCGCTCGCGCCGGTGTCGCCGCCGGCCGTGCCCGCATCGCCGGTCGTGTTCGAGACGTTGAAGTCACCCCCCGAGCACCCCGTCGCGAGCGCCGAGACGGCGCCCACCGAGAGCAGCGAGAACACGAGGGAGGAGCGCAGGGAGGCGAGCATGCGCTCGCTCATGCACGCTGCGCGCCGACGGTCTCTGCGTAGCGAACACCCGAATCTTCGCCGCGATTCGCGGACGCAGCCGCACAGGCGCGAAACGATTGCGGACCCGATGGATCGCCGCGTCCTGCCAACCGGGTGGGCACCTGCGCACGCGCAAGCTCGATGCGGAGGCATCGCCCGCGTGCCCTGCCTAGGCTGTGCGCGATGAAGCGCGTCGTCCTGCCTGCCGTGATCGCGGCCCTCGTGGTGTCGACCGAGCCCGCGCGCGCTGACGTATCCCTCGGAGCGAGCTTCGGCGCCGCGGTCTCGTTCCCGCGCTACGGCCAAGAGCGCGTCGGCTTCGGCGTCCCTTACTCGTCGGCGCCCGCGTTCCTCCCGACGCCGGGCTTCCGCTTCGGCGTCACCGGCGGCAGCGGCAAGCACGAGGGGTACCTCGATTCGACCGTCTCGTACGCGTCGACCTACGGCGATCGCATCGTGCTGCTCACGTTCAACTACCAGTTCAATGCGTCGGGGCGCGCAAGCGGCTTCTACTTCACCGCCGGCGGCGGCCCGCTCCACTACGGGCCGCGCACCAACACCGTGACCACGTTGATGATCGGCGTGGGCATCGGGCTGCGACAGCGCATCGCCTCCGGTGCCGGTACGTTCCGCGAAGAGCTGCGCTTCGACTTCCTCCCGAGCACGAGCCTCGCGCCCGCACCGGACGTGCCGGGAGAGCGCGTCGAGCCGCGCGGATCGACGTTCCTCCTCGGGTTCAAGCTCGGGTTCGACCTCTGGTTCCGCTAGATCCGAAACGAGCGCTTGCCCGCGCGGCGCACGCGTCGTGTACTCGCGCGCGATGACGGGCGTGCTCGTACCACTGATCGTCTTCGTCGCGATCACCGCGTGGATCCTCGGTCCGCGCTGGCTGAAGATGCTCCACGAGCAGCGCATGCGCGAGATCGAGCTCGGCCGACTCGCTCCGCCCGCGCTTCCGGCGGTCGTGAAGACCGACGACCAACGGCTCCAGCTCGAAGAGCGCATTCGCACGCTCGAGACGATCGTGTGCAGCGTCGACTACGAGCTCAACGCGAAGCTCAATCGCCTCGCGAGCCGTCAGATCCAGCTCCTCCCTCCGAAGAGCGGCGAGAGCTCGATGTCGAGCGCGCCGACCATCGCCTCGGTGCCGCCGCCGCCGCACGCAGCCCTCGAGCCCGGGTATCGCGTCGCGCAGCGGTTCGTCATCGAGCGCAAGCTCGGCGAAGGGGGGATGGGCGCGGTGTGGCTCGCGCGCGACGAGAAGCTCGGCGAGCACGTCGCGCTCAAGGTCATCCGCGACGCGCTCTTGTCCGATCCCACGGTCGTCGAGCGATTCAAGCGCGAGGTCACGGCGGCGCGACGCGTGCACCACCCGAACGTCGTGCGTCTGCACGATCTCGGCGACGAGACGGGGATGCTGTTCCTCTCGATGGAGTACGTCGAGGGGGAGAGCCTCGCCGAGCGGATCCGCCGCCGCGGCGCGCTGCCGCTCGAAGAGGTGCGCGCCATCGCCACGCAGCTCTGCGACGCGCTCGAGGCCGCGCATGGCGCCGGCGTGATCCACCGCGATCTCAAGCCCGCGAACGTGCTGCTCTCGAACGGCGACCACGTGAAGGTGATCGACTTCGGCGTCGCCAAGCTCCCGCAGCTCGAAGGCATGACGGCGACGAACCTGATCCTCGGCACCCCGGAGTACATGGCCCCCGAGCAGATCCGCGGGAAGAACGTCGACCATCGCACCGACCTCTACGCGCTCGGGATGATCCTCCACGAGGCGCTCGTCGGCCGCACGCCCTTCGAGGCGCTCGAGCGCGCGTCCCCGATCGCGATCGGCTTCGCGGCCTGCAACAACATGGTCCCGCCGCTCCGCACGTCCCGCCCCGACCTCCCCGACGCATGGGACCTCTTCGTGCATCGCGCGCTCGCCAAAGAGCCCGGCGAACGCTTCGCCAACGCCGCCGAGATGCGCACCTCCCTCCCCCGTTAGAAATGCCGGGCCGCGCAGCGCATGCCGCCGCGCTGACGCGCGGCGGGACATTTGCCCTCCCCCGCCCCCTCCCAAAGTGAGGGGCTCCTTCCGACGCAGGTCTCTTGTGACGCATTGAACGCCAGGTGGGGT
>JBKJQC010001107.1:0-2792 GCA_046593995.1 Polyangiales bacterium | reverse complement strand
AGGATCTCTTCTATCGCCTCAACACCTGCATCGTGCGGATCCCGCCGCTCCGTGAGCGGCCCGAAGACATTCCGCTGCTGGTCGAGCACTTCCTCGCGCGGCGGCACGAAAGCACGGGGAGGCGGTACGAGGTGACACCCGAGGCGATGGCGGTCCTCTCGGCCCATCGCTGGCCGGGCAACGTCCGCGAGCTACGGAGTGCGATCGAACGCGCCGCGCTCGTCGCCGAGGAGGGCGTCATCGGCCGAGCGGACCTTCCGCCCGAGATCTCGGGCATCGAAGTCCCCCGAGCTGAGCCGCCCATCGATCTCGGTGCCATGACCTATCGCGAGGCCATCGACCACGTGCGCAGCGACAGCGTGAAGCGGTACCTCGAGACCCTCCTCGAGCGGTTCGGCGGCAATGTCATCGTCGCCGCCGAGCACGCCGACGTCGAGCGCGAGAGCTTCTATCGGCTGTGTCGGAAGCACGGCATCAACCCGACCGATTACCGGACCGGCGGGAGCGATCCCAAGAGCAGGCCCTGATCGCGGTCGTCCCGCCTGCGCCAACCTCGAGTGCGACCGGTAGCACGAATATATAATTCGTGTTATCCGCCTCCGAATGTCGACTCTTTGCCGTGCCTTTCCTGCCCTCGCCGCCACAGCTGTGGTCCTCCGTGCCGCGGCGGCTCACGCGCACGAGAACGAACCGACTCCCGCCACGGCGACGACCCCGGCACCCGTTCAGGAGGTGGTGGTGAGCGGTGACAAAAGCACGACCGCCGCGTCGGCGTTCGACATCCGCCATCGCGATCTCTCGCTCCGACCCCGCGTTCGTCCAGGCGACATCTTGTCGGTCGTCCCCGGTCTGTTCGCCGTCCAACACGCGGGCGGGGGAAAGGCGAATCAGTACTTCCTGCGCGGCTTCGACGCCGATCACGGCACCGACGTGGCGTTGTTCGTCGACGGCGTGCCGATCAACCTGCCGTCGCACGGCCATGGACAGGGATGGCTCGACGTTCACTTTCTGATTCCGGAAGTCGTCCTCGCGTTGTCGGCGAGCAAGGGACCGTATCAAGCACGCTACGGCGACTTCGCCACAGCGGGCGCGGTGGAAATTCGTCTGGCCGATCACGTCCACGAGTCCACGTTGCTCGCACAGGCCGGGAGCTTCGGCTCCGCACGAACTGTCTTCGTGGTGTCGCCCGAGCTTGGAGATGATTGGTCGACCGTGATCGCGGGCGAGGCATCGACGTCGAACGGCCCGTTCCGCAATCCCGAGCGCTTCCGCAAGGTGAATGTCTTCGGACGAGCGACGCGTCACCTGGGGCTCGGATCCCTCTCGGTCACGTGGATGTCCTATAGCGGCGGCTGGAACGCGTCCGGGCAGGTGCCGCTCCGGGCGGTGGGGAAGATCCCCGAGTTGCCGGACGCCTTCGGCACCATCGATCCGACAGAGGGAGGCAGCACGCAGAGGCATCAGCTCAGCGTGTCGTACGGATACCGGAGGGACGACGACGAAGCGCGCGCGCTCTTGTACGCCATCCGCTACCAGTTCGAGCTCTTCTCGAACTTCACGTTCTTCGCGAACGATGCCGACAACGGCGACCAGATCGCCCAGACCGACGGCCGCACGGTGGCAGGCGCGCACTGGTTCTATCGCCGCACACGGCGGGCGATGGGAATGTCCTTCGTCAGCACCGTCGGATTCCAAGCTCGCCACGACGCGATCGAGAACACGCTGCACGCGACCGCCTCCCGCAAGATCCTGGGCACGTCGGTCGACAGCGGCGTGTCGCAGACCTCGGTGGGAGTGTACGCAGAAGAAGACGTGAAGCTCTTGCCGTGGCTCCGCGCGATCGCCGGCGTGCGGTTCGACCGCTACGACGTCGCCGTCCGCGATCGTCTCGAGCGCTCCGACGGACCGCAGACGTCCGGCGTCGCGGGCACGATGCTGGCTTCGCCGAAGCTGACCGTCGTTTTGTCACCAGCCCCGGTGCTCGATCTCTTCCTCAACTATGGGCGTGGATTCCACAGCAACGATGCACGCGGCGCCGTTCGTCGAATGGACCCTGCCTCACCGACGGTGACGCTGCTGGCGGTCGCCGTCGGCTACGAAGCCGGCGCGCGCCTCCGCCTGTTCGATCGAGTCGACTTGGGCGCGGCCGTCTTTCGACTCGACTTGGAGAGCGAAACGGTCTGGGTCGGTGACGAGGGCACCACCGAGGCACGCGGGCCCACCCGACGCATCGGTGCGGAGCTCGAAGCGCGCGTGAAGCTCACGAAGTGGTTGTTCGCGGACGCCGACGCGACGTTCACACGCGCGACCTTCGTGCAGAACGCCGGCAACGGCAACGCCGTCGCTCTGGCGCCGACGCGCACATTTTCCGGGGGAATCGGCTTCAAGCATCCGAAGGGCACGTTCGGCGGCCTGCGCGTGCGGGCGATCGCCGCCCGTCCGGCGACGGAAGATCGCGCGCTCGTGGCGGACGGCTGGACGGTGTTCGACGCGACACTTGGGCATCGCTTCGGCTGGTTCGAGCTCGCCGCCGACGTGCGCAACGTCCTGAACACCCGCTGGCGGGAGGTACAGTTCGCGAACGAGTCGCGGCTGCGAACCGAGCCCGCGCCCGTTCGTGACATTCACTTCACTCCGGGTTGGCCCTTCACGCTGTTGGTCCGCGCGACCGCGTACTGGTGACGTTTACCGCAGGTGCCCGCGAACAGCCGTCGCCACGCGGTGCGCATGGGCGAGCACCGTCAACGTGGGGTGACGATCGCCCGCGGTCGGAAGAGCCCCGGAGTCCGCCA
>JBKJQC010001052.1:0-3060 GCA_046593995.1 Polyangiales bacterium | reverse complement strand
GTCGACGTTGCGGTCGACGTCCGGCGCTCGGCGCCGTGGTTCGTCGAGCTCACCGAGGGGTTCCCCGTTCGCCGACGATCCCTTGATCGATGAGCCCGAGCCATTGCCCGTTCAGGTACGAAGCGAACCCCGGATCGTCGATCAGCACGCCGACCTGATCAGTCGTCGTCATCCGAGTCGAACGATGCCGGGGGCGGCACACACACGATCGCGCGCACGCGTCCGCGCTGATCACGCACGCCGATGGCGCCCTCGTTCGCCGATCGGCGCACGACGGCCGCCGGGTCACTCAGGAACTCGTTGCGAGAGACCGAGATGACTGGTTCGCGTCGAGAATTGGTGGCCACGAGTTCCTCCGCGAGCGGCGCCGGTGCGGTCCGGAGGAGGTTACGAGGTCGTGGCGATGGCGTGGAAACGACCTCCACGCGTCTCCGAGAAAACCCTGCGCGCCCAGGACGATTCGAACGTCCGACCACTGGTTCCGTAGACCTCCCGAAGACGCCGAAAACCCGCAGAATCGGGCCGTTTTCCGGTCCGACTGCCGCGCCGGTGCCGCAGACCGCGAAAATCCCCGTCACGAAGCCTCGCACGAAGGCCGCACGCGCCGTCCCTGCCCGCGGCGTCGCCGTCGCCTCGGGGCAACAGGTTTTGGCTGACAGCCGTGCGAGGAAGCGTCGACGCCGCACGGCCGAGGACATCACCGGCGGCGAGGACGAGGTCGTTTGAAGCTGGGGCAGCGCGCGATCGAAAGCCGCTCTCGAGCGTGCTGCCAGATGCTCTACACTCTTCGCAATGGCGAACGTGGTCACCGGCGTGCTGCACGGCACGACCATCGAGCTCGACACGCCGCTCCCGACCCTCGAGGGGCGACGCGTCCGCGTAGTGGTGGAAGTGTCGAACGAGGAGACGGAACTATCCGCAGCCGAGAACGCGGATCTGCTCCGCCATTGGGCCGACCATGGTCCCCAAGGGCCCATTGATGACGACACCGACTTCCCGGACGACGCGTGATCGAGCGCGGTGATGTCCGCTGGTTCCGCTACGCACGGCCGGACAAGCGGCGGCCAGTGCTCGTGCTCGGTCGGCCCGAGGTCATTCCCTCGCTGAGCCAGCTCGTCGTCGTTCCATTCTCGACGACGATCCGTGCGCTGCCTTGGGAGGTGATCGTCGATCAGGCAGACGGTCTGGTGGTTCGCTGCACACTCAAGTTCGAATGGATTCGGGCGATCGAACGCGTGGAGCTCGGTGCGCGGATCTGCGGATTCCCAATGCAGCGCTGGTCCGAGCTCCGACCGGCGATGTTGCGGTGCTTGGGGCTGGACGAGTGATTCACGGTCGCCACGCCCGATGGCATCGAGGATCGCGTCGAGATCGCCACCAGGCCGCGGCGAGCATGCCGTCACCTGTACGCCCTGTCCGACGTCGATCGGGCTCCCAGCTACGAGGTTGCCGATCGCGCCGCCCTTGTCCTCCCAGGCCGCGATCGCGCGGAGTGCGGCGACGACGCCTCGGTTCCTGAGGTTCGCGCTCGTCACGCTCGACGTCGCGAGCGATCCGCGCGCGATGGCGAGGAGGCTCGGCCCCATCGGGGTCCGTGCCGTGAGGTGGATAGCCCGCGGCGCGAGGATCTCGACGGCCTCCGCGAAACCGGACGCGTGGTCCTCGTGCGGATGGGTGAGCACGAGATCGACGCTCTCACCGTCTCGGCGGCATCCGCGAACGATCTCTAGGAGAGGAACCTCGCGACCGACCTTGCACGCATCGATGACCAGGAAGCCTTCGCCGGGCAACGCGACCGCGATTCCTTCGCCCGTTCCCGGACCGACGACGAAGACGTTGAGGTGAGTGCGGTCGATCGTCATCGGACTCGCGAGCCGAGCCGCTGTCAGGTCGCGAGTCGCCATCGCCTGAGCCAGCGGAGCTCCGCGTCGTCCACGCGATCGGCGGCGCGCCGGTCCGCGATCGGCAAGATGATCGTCGTACCGTCGTCGTAGGTCCCGATCTCGATGAAGCCGCGTGGCTCTGCCTGGTTCGCCGCCGCCACCCAGTCCCCGCGCGGCATGTCCTTGAGCTTGGTGCGACGCGCGGTGGCCTCCTCGGCGGGCAATGCGAAGACAATCACCACGGTGTCGTCCGTCGCGTCGACGACGCGGCCGGGGTACCACGCGCGTCGAGGGCTGCCGTTCGCATTGCTCTCCGGCACGAGGCGCGGGGCGATCCAGCGCTCCTCCATCGGCGTCACGTCGGGATAGACCGACTCACCAAGCGCGCGCGCCTCCTCGGCGTCAGCGAGCCGCTGCGCGACCCTGCGCAGCTCCGGCTCGTCATCGAGCGCCGACGGAGGGATCGCGTCGAAGGCCTCGCGCGCCAGCTCCACTTCGCCTGCCGCGAGGAAGCCGTCGACCACCCATTTGTGTAGGTGGCGCGCGATCGCAGGTCTCTCGCGGACGCGATCACCGTCGGGATCGACGGCTTGAAGCGCCTCACGAAACGCGCGGCGTGCCGAAACGAACTGCGACCGTGCGATGAGATAGTTGACGAGCCGGCTGTTCCACCACGGGTTGTCGGGCTCGATCTCGATCGCGCGACGGTACTCGCGCTCCGCAACGGATCCGTCTCGGCCGAGACGGTCCTCGTTGAATGCGCGGTAGTGATGCGCGTAGGCGTCGTCGTCGCCGCAACGTGCGAGGCACTCGTCGTAAACGTCCGCCGCCTCGCGATAGTGTCGACCGAGGCTCAGGGCGCGCCCACGATCCCAGTACAGCTCGCGGCAGCGGAGCGTGCGCTTGCTCCATGCCGGCGCCGCGGAGGGTCCTGCGTTTGCGAGGTGGTGCGTCGCTTCGAGCCATTGCACGACGTCGGGTGCGTCGGTCGGGTCGGACACGCCGTCGAGCGTGAGGTGGTGTTTCGCCAGGGCTTCGTGGGCCTTCTCGCGCAGCTCTTGGTCGGTCCGCATCGCTTCGAGGATCGCCCCGCGCACGCGCTCGTGGAACACGATGCCTCGCTCGGTCGGGTAGCCCAGGCAACGAGGTCGTGCACCGCGCCATTCGTAGCACGGCA
>JBKJQC010001024.1:0-11517 GCA_046593995.1 Polyangiales bacterium | reverse complement strand
AGTGACCCGTCTTCCAGACCACGGGCTTGCCGCCATGCTTCGCGATGTCGTCGTAGAGCGTCTGCGAGCACTTCACCTCACCGAGGACCGCCGCCCCGGGGTTCGTCCGCAGGACGTCGCGCGCGAACAGGGTCAACAGCGCGTCGCCCCATACGATCGTGCCGTCGGCGTCGACTGCACCGAGGCGATCGGCGTCTCCGTCGAACGCGAGCCCGACGCGCGCGCCGGTCTTCGCGACCTCCGCGATCAGGTCCTCGAGGTTCTCGGGCTGCGTCGGATCGGGGTGGTGGTTCGGGAAGGTGCCGTCCATCTCGCAGTGGAGGAAGACCGGATCGAGGCCGAGCGCCCGCAGCGTCTCGACGGCGAGCGGGCCGCCGGCGCCGTTGCCCGCGTCGAGGACGATCTTCACGTCCGTGGTCGCGAGGTGGATGTCCTTCTTCGTGTGCTCGACGTACGCGGGGGTCGCGTCCCAGGGCTCGACCTTGCCGCGCGTCTTGGCCGTCACCGCCTCGCCGCTGGCGATGCGCCGCTTCAGGAGCTGGATCTCCTCGCCGTAGATCGAGCCCGTGCGACGGAGCATCTTCACGCCGTTCTCGGGGCCCGGGTTGTGGCTACCGGTGATCATGATCCCGCCGTCGACCTGCAGGTGGTGCACGGCGAAATAGAGGAGCGGCGTCGGCCCGACACCGATGTCGACGACGTCGAGCCCCGCGGCGAGCATGCCTTCGAGGACCGCCTCGTGGAGGCGCGGCGACGATTCGCGGCAGTCGCGTCCGAGAGCGACGCGCGTCGGCTTCTCGGCTTCGGAGCTGGGCGGCCCAGGTCGGGTGAAGAGGGTCGCAAAGGCGACACCGAGCGCGCGGAACAGGTCGCTCTTCAGATCGCGCTCGGCGTGACCGCGGACGTCGTACTCGCGGAAGATGTGCGACGGCACTTCGAGGGTGGCCATGAGAGAGGACTTTTTTCGCGGCGCGCGTCCGGACGCAAGCCCGACGCGTCTTCTGCTAGGGTTCCGTGCGTGCGGGCGCTCGATTGCGCGACGAGGGTGAGCGCGGTGAGCGCCGCGTCGATCATCTTTTCCCTCGTCGTGGGCGCAGCGATCGGCTGCCGCTCCGACGCGCCGAAGGGGGACCCCTCCGGCAAAGGCTCTGCGGGCTCCACGTCCGCGGGTGCGTCGCCGGCCCCGCCGCACGGAGTCGAAATCAAGCTGCTCCAAGGCGCCCCCTCGCTCGCGGAGGTCCAGGGCTGGTGGCTGGTCGACGAGCGGTTCAAGCCGCGCGGGGACGATCCCGGCGCGCGCCCTGGGAGCGCGTATCTCTTCGAGCTCACCTCGTTCCGTCTGGTCCTCCGCGACGCGAGCGACAAGCGCAAGGTGGTGAAGGAGGTCGTGGAGGCCGACGATCTGGTCGTCGACTACGAAGGCGGCGAGCTCATCCTGACCCGGCGCGTGGGCGGCATGGCGCTCCGCAACGCTGCCGACGACGAGATCGTCCCGCTCCGTCGCGCGACGGACGGCGAGGCGAAGGGGCTCGATGGTCGGGTGGCGAAGCTGCAGAAGATGTTCGACCGCGCGTGCTCGAAGGCCCTCGAGTGTTGCGATGCTGCGAAGGCGAAGAAGCTCGCGACCGACGACGACTGCAAGGCGCTGATCGGTCTCACGGACATGCAGAAGTGCATCACGTCGATCGCGAAGCAGAAGCGGATGGCGGCCGAAGCGAAGGTCGTCGTGCCGGAGTGCCTGCCGGACAAGTGAGACGACGGGGCGCTCGCACGATACGGTGGCGCGGTGTCGTTCGCCGCACCGTCCAGCGTCCTCGTGCGTGACGTCTCCGCCCGCTATGCGTCGTGCATCCGCGTCCCTTCTCGATCGAGAGACGCGCCGATCGATCTCGAGCTGGCGCGCGCGCAGCACGCGCGCTACGTCGACACGATCGCCGCGCTCGGCATCGAGGTGGTGCGGCTTCCCTCCCTCGACGACGATCCCGACGCCGTGTTCGTCGAAGACACGGCCGTCGTGCTGGAGCGTTCCGCTCTGATCACCCGACCCGGAGCATCGTCGCGGCGCCGGGAGACGGCTTCGGTCGCGCTCGCGCTCGGAGGGGCGATGCTGCTCCACGAGATGTCCGAGCCCGCGACGCTCGACGGAGGCGACGTGCTCCGAGTGGGCGCCCGGCTCTTCGTCGGCCTCTCGCATGCGACGGGGGCGCGGACGAATCGCACCGGATTCGACGTCCTGACGCAGCATGCGCGTGCCGAGGGGCTCGAGACCGTCGAAGTCCCGGTCGCCGCGGGGCTCCACCTCAAGTCGGGCTGCACGATCGCCGATCCGGAGACGATCCTCCTGCATCCCGCCTCGGTCGATGCAGCTCCTTTCGTGGCGGCCGGCCTCCGCATCGTCGAGGTCGACGAGCCGGAGGGCGCGAACGTGCTGGCGCTGGGATGGACGGTCCTCGCCTCGACCGCAGCACCACGCTCGATCGCACGACTGCGCGCGCTCGGATTCGACGTCCGTCCGCTCGACGTGAGCGAGATCCACAAGGGAGACGGCGCCCTCACGTGCCTGTCGGTGCGGCTTCCCGGCGCGGGCCACTGGGCGACCTGAGCCATCCGGCGATCGTCTTCGAGCTGTGGCTCCTCCCGTGGGAGATCTCACACCGAGCCCCAGTCGGAGGAGCCGCGCCTTCAGTGCTGCGGTACACTTTTCCTACCGGACGGACCGCCCTGGACGATGGGTCGGTCGTATGCGATACCGCCGCACACTCGTCGGGCCACACCGGGGTCACAAAAACATGCTGCGTCGTTCGGTCTTCACTGCGTTCCTCCCTGCCCTCCTCGCGACGGTCTCCTTCGGCTGCGCGTCGAAGAACACCGAGCCCGCGCCGGTGGCCACCGTTCCGGTCGACACGCAGCCTGCGGCGCTCGAGTACCCGGCGGGTCCCTATGGCCTCACGCGCGACGCGATCTTCCCGAACCTCTCGTGGGAAGCTCGCAAGGCGGATGGCTCCTGGGGCACCGTGACGATGCTCGACTACCACGATCCCGACGGCACCCGCGGGACCCACGCGATCCTCATCATCGTGTCGGCCGAGTGGTGCAACCCCTGCAAGGAAGAGGCGAGGGATCTCGGGCCGTTCTACACGAGCCTGTACCAGCCGCGCGGCGCGAAGTTCATCAGCCTGATGATCGAGAACGCGACCGGCGAGCCGGCCGACCAGGACGTCGTCGATCGCTGGAAGACCAGGTACGCGCTCCCCTTCGACGTCGCGATGGATCCGGAGAAGTCCGCGATCGAAGAGGGCAAGGGCATCCCGCTGAACTACATCGTGAACCCGCGCAACATGAAGATCATGCGCGTGAACTCGGGCGTGAACCCGGACAACACGATCATCCCGGGCCTCACCCCGCTCCTCAACTACAACGGCGCGCCTCCGCTCGAGACGGCGCCGACGCAGCCCACCGGCACCTGAGCCGGCGCTCTCGCTCGCGCGGGCCATCGGCCGCGACGAGAAAAGGCCGCGGTCCGAGAGGATCGCGGCCTTCTTCGTTTCGCTCCGACGACTGCGCGCAGTGTCGCAGCATCGGACGTGGTAACAGGCGCGCGATGGGGATCAGAACCCACTTCGGTTGCGTGGGACTGCACGGGGCAAAGCTCGAGGCGTACGCGCGCCGGTACGACGCGCTCGAGCTCGAGGTGCTCGAGGGCACCCGTGCGCCGAATGCGGCGACGCTGCGGCGTTGGCGCAAAGAGGCGGGCCCGAACCTGATCGTGTCGCTGGTCGCACCGGTGGCCGTGGCGGCCGTACGCCCCACGCCCGCGCTCGACGAGGGGCTCGCGAAGCTCCTCGAGGCGCAGCGGCTGGTACAGGCCCGCGTGCTCTTGATCCGGACGCCGACCGAAGTGACGCCGTCGGAGCTCAATCGCGAGCGCCTCGCGAAGGTGATCGAGCGTCTGCGCGAGGGTCTCGGCGAAGCCAAGGATCTCGTGCGCATCGCGTGGGAAGCCCGCGGCGTGTGGGAGTCGGAGACGGCCGGCGAGCTCGCGCAGAAGCTCGGGATCGATCTCGCGGTCGATCCGCTCGCCGATCCGCGCGAGCCCTACTTCGAGGACGTCGGTCGCTACTGGCGCCTCGGCACGGTCGGCGGCCGCACCGAGTTCCCGCCGCCGCGTCTGCGTGCCCTCGCGGAGGTCATCGCGCAGGACGCGAAAGCCGACGACAAGGACGGCGAGCGCATCGTCGTGTTCGCGACGCCGCACGCACAGAAGGAAGCGAAGCGCCTGCGCAAGCTCTCCGCGGAGCTCGGCGAGAAGGTCGTCGGCGGCGGCGCCGTGATCCGGCCGCGGGTGGGGCGTCTCTCCGAGGAAGAGTGATGGCGACGCTCTCGACCAGCATGAGCGCGTCGACGCACGCCGTCGCCGCCGAGGCCGCGCAGCAGACGTTCCTCGTCGAGGCGGGCGACACCCCGGCCAACGCGATCGACGCGGTGCTCGCCGGAGTCCTCGCGCTCGCATTCCAGATGCCCGGCGTCTTGCTCGGATCGGGGACGATCCTCCTCGGCGGCACCGGCGAAGGACTGCTCGCCATCGACGGTCGCGCGCGACAGCCGGGCCTCGGCGCCGCGCGCCCGCGCGGTTTCAAGGACGAGCGCGAGATCCCCGACGCGGCGCGCATCGCAGTTCCGCTGCTCCCCGCGGCGTTGACGCTCGCGCACGCCGGGCGTGGCGTGAAGACGCGGACGGCGCTCGTGCGCATCGCCGGCGCGGTCGCGCAGACCCGCGCCGCGACGGAGCACAGCTCCGAGTCGGCCGATGCACGCCATGAGTCGCTCCGCGCGTTCGGCCGCGAAGGCGGCGCACTGTTCCGAGCCGGGCCGATCCGCGACGCGCTGCTCGCTGCGTCGGCGCGATCGGTGGGTGGCGTGCTCACGCCCGAGGATCTCGACGCCCTGCGGCCCGAGATCGTGCAGGCGACGCGTGTCGAGCTCGATGCGCGACGATGGGCGCTCGCTCCCTGGGCGACGCGGATGCACAGCGCCCTCACCCGAGCAGCGAGAGGCTCGATCGCGGACGCGACGCTCGCCGATCCCGCGAGCGTCCCGTCGATCCCCGGCGAGGTGGCGGTCATCGCGGCGAGCGACGCTCGCGGCGCCGTGGCGATCGCCGCGATCCTGATCCCGGCGTTCGCGACGCTCCTCGAGAACACCGGTCTCTCGGCGCCGCACCTCGCGCGCCCCGTGTTGCGGTCGGTCACGCGCGAGGCTCCGGGCGCCCCCCTCGCGGGACCTGCGTCGATCGGGATCGCGCACAGGCGTACGATCGAAGCCGGTAAGAGCGAGCTCGCGGGCGTCGACCTCGCCGTCGGCGTGGGCGGTCCGGGTGACGTCGAAGAGGTCTTCGCGCAGATCGCGCGCGGGCTCAGTCGTGCCCTCGCCTCCGTCGACGAGGTGATCGCCACACGGCGCGCCCGCCGGGCGATGGACGCCGACGGTCACGCGACGGTCGCGCTCGAGGAGTCGCTCGACGCCGCGTTCGGCGTGGCGACCGGGATCACGCTCGATCCGCGCGGCCGTGCGCGCGCGATCGTCGATCCGCGCCGCCTCTGAATCGAAGTCGGCGGTGCCGATTCTCGAACGCGGCGTACTCGACGATTGAACACGGAGGCACGGAGGCACGGAGCTTCTCGAGAGTGCTGCCGCTCGCTTCGCGCCGAGGCGGTCGCTGCTCTCGCTTGCTTCGCCGTGATTGCATGCGTGCAGCAGCACAATCTTGCTCCCCATGACCCCGGCTCCCTGTGGACGCGTTGTGGACTCGGGGTCGACGACGTGAGCACGTCGACGAGCGACGTGAGGGACGCGGCTGCGAGCGGCAGACTCTCGGACCTCCGTGCCTCCGTGCCTCCGTGTTCAATCCGATCTGCTCCTCGTGCGATCGAGAATCGCGCTCGGTGATTCAGAAGAGCTTCGCCCAGACGTTGCCGTGGCGGAGCTGCGCCGTGAACGTCGGGAGCACGTCCTCGTCGTCGCCGACGTCGACTACCGCGCCGGTGCGCACGTCCATCTTCCAGCCGTGCTCGGTGCACGTGATCACCGGACCGCTGAGCACGCAGCGGTCCATCGTGAACTCTTGGTGGGGACAGATCGCCGACGTCACGAAGTAGCCGTCCTCGAGGTGGTGCACGAGGAGCC
Organism: Polyangiales bacterium; assembly: GCA_046593995.1. Classification (GTDB taxonomy): domain Bacteria; phylum Myxococcota_A; class Polyangia; order Polyangiales; family JADJMO01; genus JALHOE01. The sequence goes on along the minus strand of JBKJQC010001024.1, from coordinate 5,334 downwards.
GAAGTCCCTCGGCCTCGACGTACCGGTGCTCCCCGCGCGGAATGTTCGCCGCGGTCAGCTCGACCCACGGCCCTTCGCGGCGATGCTCCTCTTCGTCGATCATCCTGCGCGACTCATTCGATCACCTCTCATTCGATCACGACCTCCCCCGCGTGCGCGAGCACGACTGCGTCCTGTGCCCTGATACGGAGCCGCCCGTCGGGTGCGATGCCATCGGCGACCCCGCGCGTCTCTCCGGCGCGAACGGTACAGCCGAGGAGCGCGTCGTGGGGGGCGAGCCGCGCTGCGAGCCCCTCTGGTCGTGCGAGGAACTCGGCGAGCTCGTCGTCGAGGGCGTCGAGCAGCGCGAGTGCGAGCGTCGCGCGTTCGGTCCCCCCGTCGAGAAGGAGCGCGCCTTCGAGCGAGAGTGACGTCGCGTGCAGCTCGGGAGGGAAGTCGATGCGCGCGACGTTGATGCCGACACCGACGACCACGTGGTCCACGCGCTGCCCGGCGATCGACCCTTCGACGAGCACGCCCGCGAGCTTCTTCCGGGCGGCGCCGATGACGACGTCGTTCGGCCACTTCACGCGCGCGTCGGATGGACGCGGAAGATGCGCAGCGACGGCGCGACGCACCGCGAGGCCGGCGACGAGCGCGAGCTTGGGGAGCTCGATCGGCGAAAGCGATGGTCGCAGCACGACCGAGAGCGCGAGCGAGGCTCCCGACGGCGAGCTCCAAGCGCGCCCGTGGCGACCGCGCCCGCGTGTCTGCGTATCGGCCACCACGACGGCGCCGCTCGGCGCGCCTTCCGCGGCCCACGCGCGTGCGTCGTCATTGGTAGAGCCGGTCTCGGCGAGCACGCGCGCGCTGCGCTCCCGCACGGCGAGCTCGCGCGCGAGGACACGCAAATCCGCAGGCATCTCGGACTGCGCTGGACGACGCGGGTCGCCGCTCACCTCCTCGCCCATCCGCTCCATCCTACGCGACCGGCTCCGCGAGAGCTTCGTCGGAGCGGATCTCGGGTGGGTCCCGCGTTGACCCGCGTTCTCGGCTACGTTAGCGATAACGCTCAGGGTTTCGGCCCTGTTGGGGGAACCAGATGACGAAGAGCGAGCTGATCGACGCCGTCGCCGCGCGCGGAGAGCTGACCAAGGCGCGCGCCGAGCTGGTGGTGAACTGCGTCTTCGACACGATGATCGAAGCGATGCGCAGGGGAGAGGGCATCGAGATCCGCGGCTTCGGCTCGCTCACCGTGCGCCCCTACAAACCCTACGAAGGGAGGAACCCGCGCACCGGTCAGCCGGTCGAGGTGCAGGCCAAGCGCTTGCCCTTCTTCAAGGTCGGCAAGGAGCTGCGCGAGCTCGTGAACTCGAGCCGCCACCTCGCGATCACCGGCGACGACGACGAGGACGAGAAGCCGCGATCGCGCGGCAGCGAGCAAGCCCCCGTCGCGTCCGTCGCCGCCGGCATGTCGAACGTCGCGCGCGGCGGTCTCACGCACGGCGGCGACGCGCGCATGCAGAAGCGCTAGACGAAGCTCTCTCATGAGCGAGCCCGAGGTCACCGTCGAGATCGCCGAGCTCGTCCGCGGCGTGGTCGACCTGCACGTACGCACGGAGCTGGAAGAGCGGCTGCGCGAGTCGGCGAAGAGCGGGAAGCCGCTCCGCATCAAAGCCGGCTTCGATCCGACGCGCCCCGATCTGCACATCGGCCACACGGTCCTGATGCGCAAGATGCGTCAGTTCCAGGACCTCGGGCACACCGTCATCTTCCTCATCGGCGACGTGACCGCGATGGTCGGCGACCCCACGGGCCGCAACAAGCTCCGCCCGCCGCTCGAGCGAGAGGACGTGCGCGCCTCCGCGCAGACCTACGTGAAGCAGGCCTACAAGGTCCTCGACGAGAAGAAGACCGAGGTCCGTTACAACTCGGAGTGGCTCGACGAGCTGAAGCCGATGGACCTCGTCAAGCTGATGGCGAAGTCCACCGTGTCGCGCATGCTCGAACGAAAGGACTTCGCGCAGCGGTTCGACTCGAACCAGCCGATCTACCAGCACGAGTTCCTCTACCCGCTCTTCCAGGGGTACGACTCGGTCGCGCTCGAGTGCGACGTCGAGATCGGCGGGACCGATCAGCTCTTCAACCTGATGGTCGGCCGCGACATCATGCCGGCGTACGGCAAGCGCGGGCAGATCGTCATGACCACGCCGCTCCTCGAGGGGATCGATGCGAAGGTCGAGGACGGGAAGATCGTCGGCGCGAAGATGAGCAAGAGCTCGGACAACTACGTCGGCATCGACGAGCCGAGCGACGAGATGTTCCGCAAGCTGATGCTGATCGACGACGGCGTGATCTGGCGATATTTCGAGCTCCTCTCCGCGAAGACGGCGCCGGAGATCGAAGCCTTGAAGGGCGAGGTCCAGGGCGGTCGTCACCCGAAAGAGATCAAGAAGCTCTTCGCCGACGAGATCGTCGCGCAGTATCACAGCCCGGACGAAGCGCGCGCCGCGCAGAAGCGTTGGGACGCGAAGTTCGAGGCCGACGCGATCCCCGACGACGTGCCGGTCGTGAACATCGCGTGCGAGGGCGCGGGCATGTGGCTGCCGAAGGCGCTCGCGATGGCGAAGCTCGTCCAGAGCTCGTCGCAGGGGAAGCAGCTCGTCGAGCAGGGCGGCGTCGAGATCGATCAGATCCGCGTGAGCGATCCGAAGCACGAGCTCGCGGTCGGCCGCACCTACCTCGTCCGGGTCGGCTCGAAGAACCGCAAGTTCGCGCGCCTCGTCGTCGGAACGTCGTGAGCCGTCTGTTCGGGACCGCGCTCGCGCTCGCGTGCGCGGCGCTCTCTTCGGGCGGGTGCGGTGCTCCGGCAGCGCCGCCGCCTCCGCCGAAGAAGCAGGTCGCGCCGCTCGACACATCGTCGCTCGCCGCGCTCACGCAGGGGCCGGGCGTGAAGGTGGCGCTGTTGGTCTCGCCCAAGGCGCTCTTCTCGGGGCCGCTCGCGAGCGCCATGACGAAGCTCCTCCCGAACGCCGGGATGGATCGCCTGACGACGAAGCTCGGCTTCGATCTCCGCCTCTCGCGCGAGGCCATGATCGTCGAGCTCGCGGCGACGACGTTCTACGCCGCGCGTCTTCCCGACGGTGTGGCGCCGTCGTCTGCGCTCGCCGCCTACGAAGAGACGGTCATCCCGCCGAAGACGCGCGCGTCGCCACGGCCGGATCTGATGCGCGTGACGGGGAAGCGGCCGGGGGGGCTCGACGGCTCGGCGGCCGGCCTGTGGTCCTCGCTCGGTGACGTGATCGTCGCGGAGTCGGGCCGTCTCGGACCGGTGCTCGCGTCGATGTTGCTGGCCGCCGGCAAGCTGCCGAAGGAGCGCTCGCTCGCGTACGAAAAGACGTTCGCGCCCCTGCTCGTCTGGGCGAAAGGCGCGGAGATCGCGATCGTCGGTCGCTGCCCGCTCGGCGGGAAGATGCTCCAAGGGGGCAACGTGCTCACCCAAGAGTGCGACGGCGCGGCGCTCACGATCCGGCCGGGGGCGCCGGGGAAGCTCGCCGTCGCCGTGCGCGTGAACGGCGCCTGGGGCAAGGACGCGGAGCTCGTCTCCGAGGCGATGCGCGGCACGTTCCACGACGTGAGCGAGAGCGATCTCGGCCGCGTGCTCGGCATGCGCGACGTCACGCCGGAGATCACGGCCACGAAAGACGCGGTGACCGGGCAGATCACGCTCGACGCGGACGTCGTCGCGACCGGCCTTTTTCGCGTGCTCGAGCCCGACCTCCCGAAGTGACCGCCTCCGAACTCCTCGCGGTCCGTGATAGCGTCGACCCGTGCGACTCGTCTCGATCCGCGTGCTCGCGATCGCGCTGGTCGGTCTCGGCTTTGGAGCAGGCGTCGCGTCTCGGCGCGCTTCGGCCCAAGACGTGGGCGTCGTCCAGGCGCCGCCGATGGCTCCGTTCAAACGCGGACCGCTCGTCGAGGGGACGCTCGGCGTGTACGCCCCGACGGGTCGGCTGAAGCGCCTCAGCGCGCCCGGCCCATGGATGCGCGTCGCCATCGGCTACGACATCTCCAAGTGGCTCGCGGTGTTCGTCGCCGGAGACGCGGCGTTCCTCACGACGGGCCGCGCGCCGCCACCGCCCGGTGAGCGCGGGTACGTCCTGTGGGGGTTTTCCGGGGGCGTGCGGCTCGCGATCAACGTCACCGACCGGGTGCGCATCCCGGTCCGGCTCGAGCTCGGTGCGCACCGCGCGAGCGACGGCGGGGTGCTCGGCGCGTACGGCTTCAGCGACGCGCGCGATCTCGGGCTGTCGTGGGGCGGCAGCACGGGTCTCGAGTGGCGCGCCGCGAGCCGTCACTACGGCATCTTCGGCGAGGTCGGCATCCGCAACGACTCGTCGTTCACGGCGCTCGGCCGATCGGAGAGCCCCTTCGCGATCGTGTCCGGGCTCGGGCTGCACTACACCCTGTGATCATGCGCCGCATGCACTCCTCGGCACACGCGTTCCTGCTCGCGCTCTCCGCCTGCCTCTCCGCCTGCGGGAACGAGCCTGCCGCCAAGACGCCCACCGCGTCGAAGTTCCAGGGCGTGCACCGTTACTACCCGTTCGAGACCGGGATGCAGTGGAGCTACACCGTGTCGGCGGGCCCGGGCATTCCTGGGATGTTGGTCGTCGATCGCGTCGTCGTGTTCGACGGCAAGACGTGCATCATCCAGCGCGGCAACGAGAGCCGCGCCTACGAGCTCCGCAACGACGGCATCGTGCAGATGCCCTCCGGCTCGTTCCTGCTCAAGTGGCCCGCGACGCTCGGTGACAAGTGGCCGGGGAAGGTGCCGGGCGCGGCGGTCGAGGTGACGAAGGTCGACGCGAAGATCACCGTCGAGGCCGGGACGTTCGAGGGATGCATCGAGACCACCGAGGTGATCGGCGGCGACGACGCGAGCATGCTCCGTCAGAGCTTCTGTCCCGACGTCGGTCCGGTCTCGGCCGAGAACCGGCTGCTCCACGCGCCTCCCGGTGAGCCGCCCTCGCTCCTGATGGCGAGACTCCGCGCATACGGACAGGTGCAGAACATCGCGCCTCCCGAGACGAAGTGATGGAGCTCCCCGCGATCGTCGTGGAGGCGGACGCGCCGAAGACGAACGTCGCGGTCTCTTCGCTCTCGGGCTCGCCCGATACCGTGAGGGCGCTCCGTGCGTTTCGCGAGTCCACGGGGTGGGCGTTGATCGAGCTCCCTGCCGACGGTCCGCCGGCGCGGATCGATCCGCTCCGGTCGGCGCGTGTGATGCGCATCGAGGAGGCTCTGCGCGCCGCGCGTGCGCCGCTCGAGCTCGCGGACAAGAGCAACGTCGAG